>JAZOSZ010000259.1:0-17289 GCA_045657365.1 Eubacteriales bacterium | reverse complement strand
TCACGGGTGGAGAGCTGTACTTCTCTGGAAATTTGTCCGAGGAAGGTCGAGTCTCCGACGGCGAAAACCTCAAGCTCGGCTTCGCCCGAGAGGACGGGACAGCCGCGAAAGACGGCGCTTTGCGAGGCGGGTGTTTTTGTTATGTCGGAGCTTTTGGATTTTCGGATCTCCCGACTTTCACCCGTCATGGACGATTGATCGACACCGATCGTCCCCGATACGATCAAGGCGTCGGCGGGAATTTGTTCGCCCGCACTGATGAGAACTCGATCGCCCACAACGAGCGCCTCTATGGGAAGCTCACGAAGAACGCCGTCCCGCCATACGCGAAAATTTCCTTTGGAACATTCCTCGGAAAGTCGGCGGAAAGCGGCTTCGCTTCCTCGCTCCGAGAGGGTGGAAATGAGCGTGGCAAGAAAGACCGAAACGGCGATTCCGATCGTTTCGATCGGGTCGCCGCCCCGAAATACGAAGAAAAGATTGACGGCAAGCGCACAGAGAAGAATCCGAATGATCGGATCTCCGAGGTTTCCGAAAAAGTGGCGAAGAAATCCTCGGGTGGGGGCGCTGCTCATTCGATTTTCCCCCGATTTCAAACGAGAGGCCTCTGCCTCTTCGGTACTGAGTCCTTTTTTTCGCTCGGTTCGTTCCGCTGTTTTCATACCGTCCCCCTTGTTTTGTTCTAAGGTAAATATATGAGAAAAAGGAAGGGAGAATACCTCAAAAAAGAAGATCGCAGACAGACGTCTGCGATCTTCGGAAATTATCCTTTGACCTCAAATCGGTTTTTACAGCGGGGACAAACGACCGTGTGCTTTCCTTTTGCCTTTGGCAAACGAAGGACGGCGCGGCAAGCGGGACACTTGCGGTAGACGTGTGTCTTTCGGTCGCGGAATTTGGAACGGCGAAGACGGAAAAATCCGAAAAATCGGTCGTTTTCTCTGCGCCGTTTGACGACGTTGCGTGAAAAAATTCTGAAAAAAATCAGAAAAATCAGCGGAACCGTCAGAAGGTAATAGGCAAGATCAAGGAACAGTCGCGCCGTCACAGCTTCCATGGGAAGAAAGATCGAGGCGATATAGTAGGCGAGAATGAGGAAAATATATCCGCCGAGCAGGACGTTGTTGAGCTTATCTCCCCCATATCTGCCGTACATAAAGCGTTGGAGTTTCGTTTTGAATTTACCCATAAGCACTCGCTTTCTGTTTTTTGGATTATTCGGAGCGGAGCGCTTCGACGGGATCCTTCTTCGAGGCGAGGCGGGAAGGAATGAGTCCCGCAATAAAGGTTAAGAACATACTGATTGCCACCAGCACGATCGCCGCAACGACGGGCAGGCTGGCACGAACGCCCTCCACACCCGACAGCGCGTGAATGATCGCGTTGATCGGCAAGCAGAGGAGAACCGTTGCAAGAATACCAATGAGTCCCGCCACAAAGCCAACGATGAGGGTTTCGGCGTTGAATACGCGCGAGATATCCTTCTTCGAGGCACCGATCGAACGGAGAATACCGATTTCCTTGGTACGTTCGAGAACCGAGATATAGGTGATGATTCCGATCATAATCGAGGAAACGACGAGAGA
Source organism: Eubacteriales bacterium (assembly GCA_045657365.1). Lineage (GTDB taxonomy): Bacteria > Bacillota > Clostridia > Oscillospirales > CAG-272 > HGM12713. Next base: position 15,703 of record JAZOSZ010000259.1, on the reverse strand, counting down.
GATCGAAACGAAGGCGATCAGCACGTAGGAAATGACGTTGATGATGATCGAAATCGAAGACATCAGAATTCCGACAAGGTCGGTATATTCGAGCTTCTGCGATTCGTCTGCCTGATCGTTGTATTCCTTGATGAAGGCTTCGATGGCTTCCTTGGATTCAAAATCCTTGGCGTAGAAATTGATCGAGGCGGGATTGTCTGTCTCAGCGTCGCCGAGCAGCTTGAGGTTCGATTCGTAGCTTGCGTCCTTCGTGGGAACGAGATTGTAGATCATTTCTTCCAGTGCGGTAAACTGCTCGGGTTTGAGCATATCGCTATCGACGAGGAACATCAGAATCTTTTCGCTGAAAGTCCAGTTGGGAAGGTCTGCTTCGATCCGTGCGCAAAGGTCGGTGACGAACTCTTCTTCGCAGAGGGCAAGCAGCGTACCGACGAGCGTGGTTCTCTGCATATCCGAAAGAGAGGGAAGCAGAGAAATCAAATTGCTTGCGGTAATGTCGGTATCGGGGATAAAGTCAAACATATTCGCGGGCATACCAAGCGTTTCGGGGTTGGCAAAGATTGCGTTGATGCCCCTGTTTCCCATCGGGAAATCGGTGCCGGGAATTTTCGCCGACTTGGCGTTTTCCAGAATTTCTTCGATAAAGGCGCGTTGCTCGTCGTCTTCCATCATTCCGATAAAGCCTGCGACCGAGTCCTTGGTAACGGCAAGATTCGAGGCGTCTGCGCCCGACTGAGTCAGGAGCATCGAGAGAGGAATCGAGTAGAAGCGTTGCATATTTGCGCGCTTGACGAGGTCGCGGAAGTTTTCTTTCGTGTATTTTACGCGCTCAAACTTTGCACCGTCAAGAACGTTATTGAGGGGAGTTTCTTTTTGCTGATTGATGATATCGCTTTCCGAAGCTTTTTTCAGCATCAGATCGGTTAAGCCCTTGGTATAGCCGATGGCGCCCGAGATCGAGGTGGCAGAGACGCCTTCCCTCGGACGGATAATACCCGAAATCGTAAGCTCGGTTCCGTTTTGGGTGACGAATTCCTCTTTGGAAATCTTTTTGCCGTCGGCATCGGTAAAGGTATCGTACTCGCGCATATCCTGCCAGGTGGGGTAGGTCTTTCCGTTGACGGTATATTCTCCTCCGTTTTCCTTGAAGAAGTCGGCGGTCGGGAGCATATAGAATTTTTTACCGAGGAAATCGTCAAGGGAGAATTCCTTGCCGTGGTTCGACTCGTATTCGCCGTCCTGCATCAGCTTGGTGACAATCTCTTCGAGTTCACTTTGATCGAAGTCTTCAAAGTTGAGCATATAGAGCGTCATCGCGCTGATCTGATTGTTCTTTCCGACGACGAGAACGACTTCGTTTTCCTTCGTGGGCCAATGGCTGTCTTCTCCGACAAGCTCGTACTGTTGATCAAGAAGCTCTTGATTGTTGATCATCTCCGAGAAGATGCTCATCGAACCTCCGCCCATCGACATCAACTCGCTCATTCCCGAAAAGGCGTCACCCATATTTTCAAAGATCGTGGTGGGATTGACCTGCGTCTTTCCGTCCTCGGTAAAGATCTGCATATCGAAATCATAGGTGAACTGCACGTCACTCAGGTGATCCTCGATCTTTGAGTAATTGGCGTCGAGATAGCTTTTGAAGGTTTTCAGATCGTTTTCGACGGTTGCCGACATTGCCGACATCATCGTACCCATCGAGTCGTCGACGTAAATCGTATTGGGATCGGGTTCGTCGATCTGCATTTGTGAGGTCTCGGTCATCGCCGACATCATTGCCGACATATCAGTTTCGGTTTTGTTGATCGTCAGAGGATAGGTCGAGAGAGTATCTTCCTGAATCTGATCAATGTATCCCTGAATTCCGTTCGAGATCGAAAGGATCAGCGCAATACCGATAATACCGATACTGCCCGCAAAGGAGGTCAGAATCGTTCTGCCCTTTTTGGTCAAAAGGTTGTTCTTCGAGAGCGAGAGCGCCGTGAGGAAGGACATCGAATTCTTCTTCGATTTCTTTTTGGATTTCTTTTTCGGCTCTGCGGACTCGGCGGTGGGAGCAGGCTCGCCCTCAAAAGGGTTCGAGTCGTCGGTCACCAGACCGTCGCGAAGACGGACGATTCGCGTCGAATATTCCTCAGCAAGCTCGGGGTTGTGTGTGACCATAATGACCAGACGGTCACGGGCAACTTCTTTCAGAAGCTCCATAATCTGTACGCTGGTCGTCGTGTCAAGTGCGCCCGTCGGCTCGTCGGCAAGAAGAATATCGGGGTTGTTGACGAGCGCTCTCGCGATCGCCACTCTTTGCATCTGACCGCCCGACATCTGACTCGGACGCTTCGAAAGCTGATCGCCAAGACCAACCTTTTCGAGAGCTTCGGTCGCTCTTTGACGGCGTTCCGCCTTGGAAACACCCGACAGGGTGAGGGCAAGCTCTACGTTCGCGAGCACCGATTGGTGGGGAATGAGATTGTAGTTCTGGAACACGAAGCCGACCGAATGGTTGCGGTAATGATCCCAATCACGATCGAGAAATTCCTTGGTTGATTTTCCGTTGATGACGAGGTCGCCGTCGGTGTAACGGTCGAGTCCGCCGATGATATTGAGCATCGTGGTCTTGCCGCAGCCCGAAGGGCCGAGGATCGAAACGAATTCGTTTTGTCGGAAATTCAGCGTCACGCCACCGAGCGCCGTAACTTCGCTCTCGCCCGTGACGTATTTTTTGACGATGTTTTTTAGCTTTAACATAATTCTCCTTTGCGCAAACTGCAAAATAAAAATAAGATTTCCATATTATCATATCATTTTTTTTTGAACGATTGATTTCTTTTTCCGCAAAATTATGTGAATTTTTATCTTTTTTTGTGAAGAATTCGTGAAGAGATCGCTGAGCCGGCAACAAATTTGTTTTTTTTGCCCGAAAGAGGGGGCACCATTTTGTGGAAAATCTACATTGACAAAGGAATGGAATTTTGGTATAATAAACTGAATATTTATTTTTACAAGCGGTTTTAAGAAAGGAATGTGTATGATGAAAGGTTTTGAAAAGAAACTGCTTTCGTTGGTACTCGTTGCCATCATGGTGGTCACGATGATTCCGATGAGTGTATTTGTGGCAAACGGTCTGGATTACAGTCAGTCTGAATTTACGATTGCCAACCTGACCGATTGGAACGAAATCGCGGCATCCTCGGAGAATTTCTCGGGAAAGACGGTCAAGCTGACGGCAAATATCGATGCGGGCGGAACGCAGGTTGCTACCCTCTTCGATACCTTTGCGGGAACCTTTGACGGACAGGGGTATACGATCAGCAATTTTAAGGCAACGAACGCTCTGTTCGCCGAGAAGACCACGGCAGGTGCCGTGATCCAAAACGTCGGCGCCCAGGGAAGAGTGGACGGCTCGGTGGATACGGGCGTCGCACTTCTTGTCGGCTCGCACGACGGTACGGGTTCGCTGACTGTTTCGAACGTCAGCGTAGCGGGCGTAGTAGCAAGTACGGGAAAGCACGCAGGCGGCGTTGTCGGTCTTCTGACGCTCAAGGACGGACAATCGGCAACGATCGAAAAGATCAGTGCCAACGTGACGGTGTCGAATACCAAAGTTGCGGCGACCAATGAGATGTCGGGTACGGGCGGCGTGATCGGTATGTTTGAGCCGATCGGAAAACCCGAGCTGACGCTCCGTGCGATCAACCTTTCCGGTAGCGCAACCTCGAAGGCGTCGGTGGGCGGTGTCGTGGGCGCGATCTTTACGGCGAAAACCGTTGGAAGCCTCAATCCTTACGATAACGATAACTCTTGGAATAATGGCAGAGATAACAGCTACGTTCAGGAGATTACTTCCGCTGAGCTGTATGCGGGTGGAACGGTCACGGTCGCAAACTGTCAGAGCACGATGACGCTTTCGACGAGTATTGCAACCGAGCTTGTCGGTGCGGGCGGAATCGTCGGTACGTTCGGCGGCTACAGACGCTATTTCGGAGATATTTTTGCTTTTGCAGGAGAATTGAATATCAATAACTGCGTGATCGGCGGTTCGATTGAGAACACCTCGGGCGCTTCGCATCCCAGCTCGGTCGGCGGTGTGCTCGGCGCGATGTCTTACAGCCACGCAAAGGTCAACGTTGAACACTGCTTGATTACGGCGGCGTTCCCGAAGAATTCTCTGACGGGCGCGAACGGCGAAGGGGCAGGTCTGATTCTCGGTACAAGTGCTTGTCAGACGCTCTCGTCGCTGAACGTCAATAATACGGTAACGACGGCAAACGATTTTGTAATGATCGGCAGTATTGTAGCGAAGATCGGCGGCGGAGACAACATTACGGGCGCTTGCCTGGTAGTCAACGGAAGAAATCTTTCGAGTACGAAGATGCCCTATAACTTCCTCGATGAAGATGAACAATACTTGATGTACAGCATCTATCCATGGAATTATTCGGCATCGGTAACCGATTCTTCGGTGCTTTTCGTGACCGAAGAGTGCGCGGCGTCGATGCTGAAGAAGGACGCCGACGGCTTTATCAAGCGTGTCGGCGGACAGATCACCGCGCTTGCCGTGCAGGATAACGTTCCCGACGACGCAACGCTGACGGCAGAGAACACCTACGCGATCCGCTTTATCGGCGTGACGCAGGTATCTCAGATTTCGACGGCAAAAATGACAATCGTCGTGCGGAATACCGCAACGGGAAAAGCCTTCAAAAAATACGAGACGCGCTGTCATTTGTACGACGCGCTGAACGCCTACGACGTATCGGGCGCAAAAATCGCTTACTATAAGGCAATCGATTTCGGCGCACAGAAATTCCTCGCGCTCACGATCGGCGGAATTCCCGGCGGCACGGCGTATACCTTTGAATTTACTCCGACCTACACGAATCTGAACGGCACGGAGATTACGGGCGAGACGGTTTCGATTCAGTACGACGAAAACGGTCAGTACGTCAAAGACAAAGCGTCCTTTGACGTAGCGCCCCTCGTTACGGCACCCACGGTTCGCGTAATGTCGAGTAACATTCTGATCGAAGACCCCGTGACCTATAACGTCGACGACGTCAGCAACAAGACGGGAGAAACCTACGATCACCGCTATGACGTGAATGGCGTGGAAGATATCAATCTTGCCAAAGCAGACACAACGATTTATAAAAGCGGAAAGTCCTACTACTGGTATTTCCGTGACGATACGTGGGGCGAATATCTCGGCCGTATCAATAAGCAATACGGAACGGGTTGGAATATTACGCAGCGTCTCGAGGCAATGGCACAGATGTATCTCTCCTATGAGCCTGACTTTATCGGCTTGCAAGAGGTGACGGGCTCTCCGACGGTCAACAATGAATATTATTATCCCGATGACGAGTGGTTCTGGGTCACCAACAAGAGAACGATGCAATCGGTGCTCTTGGAAAAAATGGGCGCCAATTACGCGTACGTTGATTTTACCGATAAGGTTGCGGTAAAGAATTATACTACCCCGATTATGTACCGTTCCGATAAATGGAAAGTGATCGATCACGATATTGACGTGGAACTCAACTGTAGTTCGGGCTGCGATATGCACCGTTGGCAGTGGGCGCGCTTCCAGAGCATTGCCAACCCCGATTATACGGTCATTGTGGTGAACTTCCACGGACCGACCAAGGCGCACGGCTACGATTCCTTCTTTACCGAGCTCAACGGAGTGCTGAAGGAGCTGGAAGAGCTGTATCCCGATTCGACGATCGCGATGACGGGCGACTATAACCAATCTTCTAAATCAGAGTACGTTCGGCAGCTTCTCGAGGGAACGACGATGAGCAATAGCCTTGATCTGGCGGCAAACGCCGACCGTACCTCGACCGATATTGACCATATCTGTGTGACGAGTCAGCGTACGACGGTAAAACAGCTTCGCGCAATCGGAAACGCTTCGGGACTGACCAGAGCGACCGACCACCCGAGTGTCTTTGCCGATCTGCTCTTGTCAAAGCCGACCGTGATTCCGCCGTCCTCGTCTCTCAGTCCGGGTGTTTCGATGAATTGGAACGACGGAGCCATTTGCGAGTCGGGACTCTTTATCGATTGGGACAACGGAGTCGAGTCCTGATTGGATTTTCAAAACGGAACAAAATTTTTCCGGCAGTCTGCTTTGGCAGACTTCCGATTTTCATTGAAAAACAGAGCAAAAATGTAATTTTTCACAAAAGAAGAGATGTCATTTTGTGAAAAAAGAATGTTGACAAACGAAGGGGGAGATGTTATACTAATATAGTATAATTTTATAATTATTATTCTTGTAAAATTTTTTGAAAGGAACATATAGTTATGAAACATTGGACCAAAAAAGCGCTGTCGTTGGCGCTGGTTGCAGTGATGCTCGTTTCGATGATTCCGATGGGAATCTTCTCGGCAAGCGCACTCGATTATTCCAAGAGCGAATTCTCGATTGCGAACGCCAACGATTGGAACGAAGTTGCGGCATACTCGGCGGCAAATCCCAGCGCAAGATTCACGGGCAAAACCATCAAGCTCGCAAAGAGCATTGATTTTGGCGGTGCCACAATTCCTACCCTTCTTGCAAACAACTTTGAAGGTACGTTTGACGGACAGGGCTACACGATCAGCAATTTCAAGACGACCACGGGTGCAGTCATCGCAAACGTGACGAACGCAGGCTCGGTCATCAAGAACGTCAAGGTCGACGGTGCGGTAGAATACAATACGTACCATACGGACGGAACGAACGGCTGGCAGGTATGGGCAGGTATGATCATCAACCGTATGGACGAGGGTACCGTGACCGATATCAGTGTGGCGGGAAGCATTACCTCGAATGCCTATAACGTCGGTGCGGTGGCAGGTCTTGCTGCGCTGGCAGACGGCAAGAAGGCAACGCTTCAGAACGTCAACGTCTCTGCGACGGTCAACAATAACCGTACGAAAATCACAGTCGGTTGGCACACGGCAGGCGGTGTTCTCGGTAGCGTAGAAACCTTGGGAAGAAGCTCCGAGCTTTGCATCAAGAACGTCAATATGTCGGGTACGGTGACCAGAACCGACGGCCCTGCGGGCGGTATTTTGGGAACGGTTTACTATCGAAACGACGGCGTTCCGCTGTATACGAGCGGTATTATCAACATCGAAAACTGCCAGATGAGCGGTACGGTGACCTCTGCCACGGGCAGAGCAGGTAACGGTGTCGGCGGTATCGTCGGTGCGTTCGGTGCCTTCAAGAAAGAAACCAACGACTATTCCGTATTCGACGGCACGATGAATATCAATAACTGTGTTGTCAGCGGAACGATCAAGAATACCAACACGACCTCGGGCGACGCTCTGGCAGTCGGCGGCGTGATCGGTTCGTACGCATACTGTAACGCAACCGTCAACGTCGAGCACTGCCTGATTACGGCATCCTTCCCCTCGCAGTCCCTGACGGCAACGAACGGCAAGGGCGCAGGTCTGATCCTCGGAGCGGGGGCTTGTCAGGCAATGTCGACGCTCAACGTCAATAATACGGTATCCACTGCGAACGGCGCGATGATCGGACACGTCATTGCGCGGGAAGGCTCGGGTGTTGCTTGGATCGCACTGAACGGAAAGAATCAGTCCTCTGTGACGGCGCCCAATAAGCTCGCAGACAACACTTGGCTTTATACCAACTCGATCAACGACGGTTCGGTACTTACCGTTTCGGCAGACGTAGCGAATGCGATGCTCAAGAAGGACGACGCAGGCTTTATCAAGCGTGTCGGCGGACAGATTACCGCACTTGCCGTACAGGATAACGTGCCCGATGGCGCAACTCTTACCGCAAACAACACCTACGCAATCCGTTTCATCGGTGTTTCGCAGGTATCGAATATTGCTTCGGCAAGTATGAAGGTCATCGTTCGCGATACCGCGAGCGGCGTGGCGTTCAAGCAGTACGAAAAGGCTTGCGATCTCTACGATGCCCTCAATGCGTACGCAGTGGACGGCGCAAAGCTTGCCTACTACAAGGCAACCGATTTTGGTGCCAAGAAATTCCTTGCGCTGACGATCGGCGGTGTTCCCGGCGGAGATGCTTATACCTTTGAATTTACGCCTTCTTACACGACCACGACGGGACTCACCGTGACGGCGGAAACGATTTCGATCACCTACGACAAAAACGGTCAGTACGTTGCGGCAAAGGCGTCCTTCGACGTAGCCGAGCCGATTCTTGCTCCCACCGTCCGCGTGATGTCGAGCAACATTCTCGTTGCCGATAACAGTGATGGCGCACAGCTGCCCAATGCAGATAAGAACGGAAACAGACTGACGCACGAGCAGAGATATGAAAAAATGGCACAGCTCTTCAACTTCTATGCGCCCGATTTTATCGGTCTGCAGGAAGTCGGAGACTCGCCGAAGGTCAATGACGTCAACTCTTTTGACGGAACCAAGACGATGCAGTCGGTGCTTTTGAGCTATATGAACAGTGCCTATAAGTACGTGGATTTCTCGTCGAAGCTCGGCGGTAATTCGCACTTTACTCCTATTCTGTATAATTCGGAAAAGTGGGAAGTCGTGACGGTGGATTACGATACGACCAAGGAATGTCTGGTCGTTGCTTGTACGATGCACCGCTGGCAGTGGGCGCGCTTCCGCAGTGTAGAGAATCCTGCCTACGAGGTGATCGTATTCAACCTGCACGGTCCTCACAACGGACTTTACCACGGGGCAACCGTAAAGGATGCCTTCTTCAAGGAAGCCAATACGCAACTCAAAAAACTCGAGGCACAGTATCCCTCGATCCCGATCTTTGTTACGGGTGACTACAACGCAAGTCCCGCCGATCCGGAAATGGCAGGATATCTTACCACGATGGCGGCAGGAACGACGCTCGTGAATACCCGCGATCTGGCGGCAAATGCAGAGCCGAATAACCACGGAAGCATTGACCATATCTATCTGACGAACGGTGACGCTACCGTTCTTCAGAACCGTTCGGTTTATAACCTTACGGCGGTCAGACTTGCTTCCGACCACGCCCCCGTCTTTGTCGATGCTCGTCTGAATAAGCTCTTTATCCAGACGCCCGGTTCTTCGATGGGCTGGGGTGAAGGCGAAGTGCTTTCTTAACCGAAAGAATATCAAAATTTCAATCCAAGAGCAGTTGCTTCGGCAACTGCTCTTTTTTTGAGTTTTTTTATAGAAATGATTGACAAATTCTGAGCTTTTTGATATAATGTTTTTATGCTTTTTATATGAATATAAAAAACGGATAAAACACATTCAGAAAGGAAATGAATGATGAAATTTCAGAGGAAGAGAATCGTCGCACTGCTTTTGACGGTGGTAATGATTCTGACCGTCATTCCTGCGGGATTTTTTTCAGCGAGTGCGCTGAATTACAGCAAGAGTGAATTTTCTATTGCCAATATGAGTGACTGGAACGCCGTGGCGAGCTGCCGCGAAAATTTTGCGGGAAAAACGGTCAAGCTGACCGCTGATTTCGATGCGGGCGGCGCGACGTTACCCACGCTCTTTGCCACCTTTGCGGGTACGTTTGACGGACAGGGACACACGATCCGTAATTTTAAAGCAACCGATTCTCTCATTGCCGAGCAGACCTCGGCAGGTGCCGTGATCAAAAACGTAACGATCGACGGAACACTGACGGGAGAGGATAACAATTCCTTTGTCGGTATGCTGGCAACCGCGCACGACGGAACGGGATCGCTTACGGTCAGTAACGTCAGCGTAAGCGGTACGGTTACGGGTTGGGGAGAGTATACGGCGGGTCTTATTGCCGTGCTGACTCTGAATGACGGAATGACGGCAAGCTTTGAAAATATCAACGTGAGCGCCACGGTCAACGACACGAGATCGCTACAGACGGGCGCTCCGACACACGGTTGCGTGAGCGCGGCAGGTGTGATCGGTACCGTTGAGCCGAAGGGGAAGGCGACGCTGACGGTGAAAAACGTCAACGTGACGGGCGACGTGACCGCAGGCTCGAAGGCGGTGGGCGGCGTCATCGGTTCGGTATTCTCGATCGATTCCGAGGTGGATCTGTATGCCGGCGGAACGATTACGATTTCCAATGCGAACGTTACGGGAACACTTTCCTCGGGCGTTACGAACTCGGGAAACGGCGTGGGCGGTATTCTCGGCTCGTTTGGCGGATTTAAACGAGACTTCGGAGAATACGCTACCTTTGACGGAACCCTCAATCTGGATAACTGCGTCGTTTCGGCAACCATTGAAAAGACGCGAGTGTCTACGGATCCGATTTCGGTCGGCGGAATTCTCGGTACGATTTCGTACGGACACGCGACCGTTAACGTAGAGCACTGTCTGATTGCAGCCGATGTTAAGAATTCTCTGACGGCAACGGACGGTACGGGCGCAGGTCTGATTCTCGGAATGGCGGCGGCGCAGACGATGTCGACGATGAACGTCAATAATACCGTGTCGACCGTAACGGGACCCATCATCGGTACGGCAATGGCAAGAGAAGGAAAGAAGGCTGCGTGGCTTGCGCTGAACGGAAACAATCTGATGTCGGTGGAGGCAAGCCATCCGATGGACTCGTGGTTTTATACCAACTCGATCAACGACGGTTCGGTACTCACCGTTTCGGCAGACGTAGCGAATGCGATGATCAAGAAGGATGACGCAGGCTTTATCAAGCGTGTCGGCGGACAGATTACCGCACTTGCCGTGCAGGATAACGTGCCCGACGGCGTGGCGTTGACGGCACAGAATGAATATGCGATCCGCTTTATCGGTATTTCTCACGTCTCGAACATTACCTCGGCAAGTATGGAGGTGGTCGTTCGTGATGCGGCAAGCGGAAAAGCCTTTAAGCAGTACGAAAAAGAGTGTTCTCTCTACGATGCGCTCAATGCGTACGACGTCAACGGTGCCAAGATCGCATACTATCAGGCAACCGATTTCGGGGCAAATAAAATTTTGGCATTGACGATTGGAGATATTCCCGGCGGTTCGGAGTACGTCTTTGAGTTCACGCCGTCGTATACGACGAGTACGGGTCTTGTGATGAAGGCGGAAACGATCTCGATTTCTTACGATAAAAACGGACAGTATCTTCCCGAAAAGGCTTCGTTTGACGTCGAAGCGCTCGTTCTCGCGCCCACCGTGCGCGTGATGTCGAGTAACATTCTCAACGTCGACAAGAGCGCAAGTGCTCCAAACTACAGTAGTCTCTCGCACGAACAAAGACTTGCCAATATGGCAGAAATGTATATGTTCTACCAGCCCGACTTTATCGGAATGCAGGAGGTGTTCGGCGGAGCGACGATCAATCACACTGCGACGATCAATATGCAGACAACGCTGCTTTCGGCAATGGGTACAAAATATGCCTTCGTGGACTTTACGAATAAGGTAGCGGTAGATCATCACTGGACGCCCATCATGTACCTGAAGGACAAGTGGACGGTGATTGACAAGGATATTGCCGATGAGGCGGGTGTGGAATACGCCAACGAGATGCACCGTTGGCAATGGGCTGTTTTCCAGAATAACGAAAATGAAAATTGGAAATTGATCGTACTCAATCTTCACGGTCCGAATAACGCGGAAGGTTCTTCGTATAAGGAATTCCAGCCGACCTTCTTCGCGAGTGTCAATGCCCAGATCAAGATGCTGGAGCAGAAATATCCCAATGCGGTGATCTCGGTCACGGGCGACTATAATCAGGGATACGACAGCGAGATGCTGACGACGATGATTGCGGGTACCAACCTTGCCAATAGCCCGACGCTGACGAATAACCACGAGTTTACGAAGCTTCAGATCGATCACATCTTTCTCACGAAAAACCGTGCTACCGTGAAGCAGTGGCGAGAGGTCGATAACTACGTCATTCGCAAGGCTTCGGACCACAAGTCGGTATTTGCCGATATTCTGCTTGAAAAGATTGTTCTGAGAACCCCGGGTACCGCGATGGGTTGGGGAGAAGGAGAAGTCATGGGAGCAAAATACAAGATCAACAGTAACGCGAACAATATCAAAATTCTCGGTGAGCGTTATTTGCCGAACGCACAAACGCTCTATGCCGACTGGACTTGCTCGGGACTTGAGTTTTCCGCAAACGTGACGCAGGCATCGAATATTACCTTTACGGCAAATTCGACCGCACCTTGCTATTTCAAGGCGTACGTAGACGGCGCGCTGTGGAAGAACGGAACGTCGGACTATTATACGGTGAACGGAAAGAGCGAGATCGTCCTTACGGGAATTTCCGCAGGAACGCATACGGTTCGTCTGGTCAAGGCAACGGGATATACACTCGGTCAGGCAGAGATCAGCGAGGTTGAGGTGTGCGGAACGATCAGCGCTACCGCAGAGAAGGATCTGTATATTGAATTTCTCGGTGACAGTATCTCCTGCGGTTGGGGTGTGGTCGGCAATCACGACGGCGGATACGCTTCGCAGGACGGTACGCTCGCATATCCTTACCTTGTGGCACAGGCAATGAACGCCGATTATTCGATTATGGGTCTCTCGGGACGCGGTGTGGTATACGGCACCGACCTCAACTTTGATAAGAACTATTTGCACGCAAGTCCGCTTCGCGGAACGACGGCATACGGTTTTGAACGCAAGGCGGATATCGTTGTGATCAACCTCGGAACGAACGACCGCGGAAACCACGCGGATACGGCGGAATTTGAGGCAGGCTACGTTCGTCTTCTCGAAAACGTATTTGCCAAGAACGGAAGCGACTGTATCGTTTACTGTCTGTGGGGCGCGATGAACGACGCGTATAACACGCAGATTCAGAGCGCGATTGCCACCTACAAAGCATCGCATTCGACGGCAAAGATTTATACTCTCGAACTTGCGGCTTCGACCGTGGCAGGCGGAGCACCCTCGTGGGGACACCCCTCAATCTCGGATCATCAGGGCTATACCACGGCATTGACGAACGCCCTCAACAACGTAATTTCTTAAGAATAAACGCAACTCCCCGTGAAGCATCACGGGGAGTTTTTTAATTATTTTTCAAAAAACTCTTGACATTTTTGTATATTTGATATATAATAACCATAAAATATAGTTATCAATACTATATCACAAGGAGATAAAAATGTCGAAAAAGAGAATTTGTCTGAAGGATCGCATTCTTCCCGATTATACCAAAGGGGAAGAAGTCTTTAATATGGTCACGCATATCGTTGGCGGTGCGGTGGGAATTGCCACGCTCGTGCTTTGCGTGGTCATTTCGGCACTGCGCGGAAGTCTTTCGGGAATTTTGTGCGGTACGGTGTTTGGTGTGTCGATGATTGCGCTGTATACGATGTCGAGTGTCTACCACGGACTTCACGTCAATCTGGCAAAAAAGGTCTTTCAGATCATCGATCACTGCACGATCTATTTTCTGATTGCGGGAACGTATACGCCGATTCTGATCTGTGGAATGGCACCAATCAACCCTTGGGCGGCGTGGGTGACCTTCGGCGTTCTGTGGGGGCTGACGGCGCTTGCCGTGACGCTGACGGCGATTGATTTGTCCAAATATAAGGTCTTCAGTATGATCTGTTATATTGCAATGGGGTGGTCGGTTCTGTTCAGTCTGAAGGTCGCGATTGCGGCACTTGGGTTTGGCGGCTTTGCGCTCGTACTTGGTGGCGGACTTTTCTATACTTTCGGCGTAATTTTCTATAAGCTGGGAAAAACCAAGCGGTATTTTCACTCGATTTTTCACATTATGACGCTACTCGGCAGTATTTGTCATTCGATCGGCGTGATTCTCTATATCATTTGCCGCGTATGAATATAATAAATAAGAAAACACTCTCGGCGCTCCGAGAGTGTTTTTTCTTTAAATCAAATCGGCAAGTTCTAAAACCAGCCGCTCGGTTTTTGCCCAACCGAGGCAGGGGTCGGTGATCGATTTTCCGTAAACGTGTTCTCCGATCTTCTGTGCGCCGTCCTCGAGGTAGCTTTCGATCATAAAGCCTTTGACGTAGCTCCTGATTTCGGCAGAATGGCGGCAGGAATGCAGAACCTCTTTGCAGATTCTTGGCTGTTCGTCGTATTTTTTGCTCGAATTTGCGTGGTTGGCATCGATAATCACCGCCATATTTTGGAGATTTCGCGCCGAATATTCACGGTAAAGATGCGCAAGGTCTTCAAAATGGTAATTGGGCAGAGCCTCTCCGTGCTGATTGACAAGTCCGCGCAAAATGGCGTGCGCCAGAGGATTTCCCGAGGAAACGCACTCCCAACCGCGGTATAGGAAGGTGTGCGAATGCTGTGCCGCCGTGATCGAATTGAGCATCACCGAAAGATTTCCGCCGGTGGGGTTCTTCATACCGACGGGAATATCCATTCCGCTGGCGGTCAAGCGGTGTTGCTGATTTTCTACCGAGCGTGCGCCTACGGCAACGTAGGACAAAAGGTCGGAAAGGTAGCGGTAATTTTCGGGATAAAGCATTTCATCGGCACAGAAGAGTCCCGTTTCCTCGATCGCGCGGGTGTGCAGACGGCGAATGGCAATGATTCCCGCCAGCATATCTTCCGCCCCTTCGGGATTCGGCTGGTGAACCATTCCCTTATAGCCGTCGCCCGTCGTGCGGGGCTTGTTGGTATAAATGCGGGGAATCATTAAAATCTTGTCTTCGACTTTTTCCTGTAATTTTGCCAGTCGCGAAATATAATCCAGCACCGCATCCTCGCGATCAGCAGAGCAGGGACCGATGATCAGAAGCAGGCGGTCGTCCTTGCCGCGGAAGACGTCGGCGATCTGAGCATCGCGCAAAAGCTTTTTTTCGGCGTATTCCGGTTTTAAAGGATATTGTTCCTTGACATCCATCGGAATCGGGAGCTTGCGGATGAATTTCATATTTTTTTGCATAAATCGTACCTTCTTTTGGAGATTGATTTTATTATACACCCAAAGTGTCACTTTGTCGACCTTTTTTTGCAAAAAAAATTTGTCTTGAACAAAGAAAAAATCATTCTCTTAGCTTTTCTGCCTGAAAAAGATTGACTCAAAAGCGATTTTTTGATATAATGAAGGGTAGAAAAATCAGAAAGACAGGAGATTGCGATGGAGGAATTCGGGTTTCGGGAGATCTCTCCCCTGATGCTTGAAAATGCAATGCAGAAGATCGGAAAGGAATGGATGTTGATTACGGCGTATGACGGAGAACGTCACCGCGTGAATGCGATGACCGCAAGCTGGGGCGCCCTCGGCGTGCTGTGGGGAAAAAATATCTGTACGTGCTTCGTTCGACCGCAACGGCATACCTACGGGTTGATGGAAGACAACGAACGAATTTCGATCGCATTTCTCTCCGAGAATTACCGAAACGCGCTTCGGTTGTGCGGAAGCAAGAGCGGACGCGATACCGATAAGCTCTCCGAAGCGGGACTTTCGTCGGTCGAACTCGACGGCGTATCGGTGATCGCCGAAGCCGACACGGTTCTTGTCTGCCGAAAGCTGTATGCCGACGATCTCAAAGAGGAGTGCTTTTTGGATTCCTCTCTGCTGTCGAATTATGCGGCAAAAGATTATCATCGCTTTTACGTCCTCGAAATTGAAAAGGCGTATCGAAAAAATCAAACGGAAAGAGAGACAGAACAATGAATTTGCGGGAAAAAATTGAAATCCTTTGTAATAATGCCAAGGTTGCCTCGGCAAAAATGGCACTTGCTACGACCGAAGAGAAAAACGAACTGCTTCTGACGATGGCAACGCTTCTGGAAGAAGAGACCGAAA
>JAZOSZ010000258.1:0-2348 GCA_045657365.1 Eubacteriales bacterium | reverse complement strand
GCAAAGTTCTACGACTTTACGCGCGAGTAAGAAGAAAAAGTTGACGTTTTTTAAGGCACAGACGACGGCGAGGACGCAGAAAAGACAGGTCAGCGTTCTCAGGTCGAAATAGCCGAGATACTCCGCGTCGGGCGGCACGAGAATCGAGGTAACGGCGGCGGCAAGAAGGGCAATGCACATGACGACGTTCTTGCGTACAAAGGCAACCGTATGCGATGCGATCGGGTGCAGAAGCTCGATGGGCGACGGGGGATGACGGTGAGTATGATTCATAACAACCTCAAATTGATATTTTTTCAACACAACTTATTATTATAACAGATGATGTGAAAAAAATCAAGAGATTTTTTAAAAAGCCACAATGAGCGAAACCGAGCGAAAAAAGGGCAGGAAGGCGCGAAATTCCACCAAGCCTTCTCCCGCAGGAGAAGGCTATTTGATGCGATTCTGCGTGCACTGAGAGCGGTGGTTCAGTTTACCTTGTATCCCGCCTCGGTGACGGCGGCTTTGAGGATGTCCTCGCTGAGCGAGGCTTTGGCGGTGACGGTGACGTTCTTTGCATCAAGGTCGGCTTCTGCCGTCTTGACACCCTTTACGCCAAGCAGCGCCTTTTCTACGTGCGCCTTGCAATTCTTACACATCATTCCTTCGACACCGAAGGTGAAAGTTTTCGTACTGCCGAACATTTCTTCATTCTCCTTTGTTTTGATTGTTTGATGGGCCTCTCCGAGGCGTACGCGGCGCAAACGGAGAGAATTGAGGACGACGCAGAGCGATGAGAGACTCATCGCCGCCGAGCCGATCATCGGGGTCAGGGTAATGCCGAGGACGGGATAGAGTGCGCCTGCGGCAAGAGGAATACAGATCGCGTTATAGACGAGCGCCCAAAAAAGATTTTGACGGATCGTCCGCATCGTCGCGCGGGAAAGTCGGATTGCCGTGACGGCGTCAGAAAGATTGCTTCCCGTCAGCACGACGTCTGCCGAGTCAATAGCAACTTCGGTACCTGCGCCGATCGCGATGCCAACGTCGGCAGAAGCAAGCGCGGGGGCATCGTTGATGCCGTCTCCCACCATTGCCGACGCGCCGAGCGCAGAGTAGGCGCGGATCTTGGCTTCTTTTTCTTCGGGGAGAAGCTTGGCGTGGACGAATTCTTCGGTGATGCCGACCTCGTTCGCAATACGGTGTGCCGAGGCTTCGTGGTCGCCTGTGAGCATGACGGGGGTGATCTTCATGGATCGGAGCCGGTCTACGGCGCTCTTACTGTCCTCACGGAGCTCGTCGGCAAGGGAAAGTACACCGACGGCAGAACCGTCGATCGCGGCACAAATTGCTGTTTTTCCTTGCGATAGAAGGGCCTCGAGCGCGTCCTGAAGCTTCTCTGAAAGTGCGACACCGTGTTCGGTCAGAAGCCGTTCACTGCCAAGAAGACAGACGTGCGAGCCGACGGTGGCACAAATTCCTTTTCCGCCGAATGAGGTATATTCCTTCGGCTCGGAGAGGGGCAGGACTCTCGCTTCCGCCTCGCGAAGAATCGCGACGCCGAGCGGATGCGTCGAGCCTTGTTCTGCCGAGGCGCAGAGTGTCAGAAGTTCATTTTCATCAATTCCGTCGCAGACAAGATCGGTCAGTGTGGGGCGTCCGAGCGTCAGTGTTCCCGTTTTATCGGTCAGAAGAAATTCGACCGAGCCGAGGCGTTCGAGCGCTTCTGCACTTCGAATAAGAATGCCGAGTGTCGCACCGCGCGAGATGCCGACGGTAATAGCGGTCGGCGTGGCAAGTCCGAGGGCGCAGGGGCAGGAAATCACAAGCACCGAAATCGCACATTCGATGGCGCGGGAAATATCGTGTGTGAGAAGAATCCAGAGCGCGGCACTCAAAAGCGAGATCCCGAGCACGACAGGCACGAAGACTGCGCTGACGCGGTCGGCAATGCGCGAGATCGGCGCTTTGGTTGCGGCGGCGTCTTCGATGAGCGTGGGGATTCTTGCCAGCGCAGTGTCCTCCCCGACGCGGGTGGCGCGGAGCTTCAGGCGACCGCTGACGAGGGTACAAACGCCCGTGACGTGCGAACCGACCTCTTTGTCGACGGGAAGACTTTCTCCGCTGATTGCCGATTCGTCGACCGCGCCGAAGCCGTCGATGACGATGCCGTCGGCGGGAATCGTTTCTCCCTCTTTGACGACGAGAATTTCTCCGAGGGTAATTTCGGAAAGCGGAAGCTCCACGAGCGCACCGTCGCGCTCTGCGGTTGCGGTGGCGGGCATCATCGAAGCGAGATGTCCTACGGCGTCCGCGGCTTTTTTCTTAGCGCGGCTCTCCAACGTCTTGCCGAGGCTGACGAGCGT
>JAZOSZ010000257.1:0-4910 GCA_045657365.1 Eubacteriales bacterium | reverse complement strand
GTCCCACGCAGGAAATGTCTTGAATGGTTAAAATTTTGGGATACTTTTTCATCATAAACACCTCTTTTTAGGATTTGAATATAGTATATCACTTTTTTGACCTTATGTAAATATCCAAAATGAAATATTTTTTTATGACCAGATAAAAAATAAGTGACTTAACATAACTTGATGTCCGATAACGAATGTTTACGCGAAACCAAAAAAGGGTCCCCCCTTGGGGGAGCTGTCACCGAACGGTGTCTGAGAGGGCATTCTCTTTCCACAAAGGTCCCTCTCCGTCAGCCTTCGGCTGCCACCTCTCCCAAAAGGAGTGGCTTCTTTTTATTCCATTTTTTGTATAAAACCTTCCTTCTCGGTTGTTTTATTATTTTAAGTCACTTATTTTGTTTTTCTAAAATTTGTTCTACAAAATACCGAAATGCGGTCGGTACGGCAATTTCGTCGCGAAGAGATTCGGGGGAGAAAAATTCGCCGAATTCCGAGGGCAGTGTTTTGGAATCCATCATAACTTTCATTCCATACATATTCCAAGTAATGTGTGTGAAAATGTGCGAGGATTTTCCGCAAGGAAGGATCGTCGTTGCTTTCATGCCAAGCTCGTCCAAGCGCTTTTTTAATTCTGACTCGGATAAATGTCCCTGTATCATCGGAAATTCCCAAAGTCCCGCCAAAAGACCTTTTTGCGGGCGTTTGCGGAGTGCGACCCCTTGCTCGGAGCAGAGAAGAAGAAGAGTATATTCTTCCACTCGCCGTTCTTTTTTGGGACTTTTTTTCGGTAGCTCACGCCAAAGCTCGTCGTGCTTGGCTGCGCATAGCGAGGCAAGAGGACATTCGGCACATTTGGGGGCGCCTACGGGTAAGCAGATTTTTTCTCCGAGTTCCATCAGTCCCTCGGTCAGATCTCCCGCGTCCTCGCCGTCGGGATAGATCTCCCGAAGCCAAGCAGTGACCGCTTTTTTTGTTGCGTCAAGCGCAATATCGTCCTCGCGCCCCGTCAGACGCATAATTACGCGCAGGACGTTTCCGTCAACCGCAGGCTCGGGAAGCCCAAAGGCAATCGACGCGATTGCCCCCGCCGTATAATCACCAATGCCGGGGAGTGCGCGAAGAGCTGCAAAATCACGCGGCAGAGCACCGCTGTGCTTGTCCATCACGGTCAGTGCCGCTTTTTTGAGATTTCTTGCTCTCGAATAATAGCCAAGTCCTTCCCATAGCTTCATTAAGCGTTCGTCTGGCAGCTCGGCGAGGGACGCGACGTTCGGGGCTTCCGAGAGAAATCGGTGATAATAAGGAATCACAGCCTCGATGCGCGTTTGCTGGAGCATAATTTCCGAGAGCCAAACGCGATACGGGTCTTTGGTTTCTCGCCAAGGGAGGGGACGGCGCACCGAACGAAACCACGAAAGCAGAGGAGGGATCAATTCGGGAAAAAGTTTGAAATTTTCGTTCATTTGTTTTTGGCGTTAAAGCAATCCGAGAATTGCCCAGATGAGAGTTGTGGCAGTACCCATAATCATCAGAGCCGCCAAAATCCAGCAGAGAAGGCGTACGCCGAATCCTTTTGTTTTTTGTTTCATATCGTTTCCTTTTTCTTAATCGATTTTGAGTTGAAGAGCCTTCAGCTCGTCGTCGGGCAGAAGCTGTCCCGTGGCAGGGATTTTCAGCTTGCGATATCCCTTGAGCTCGTCGTATTTCGGATCGATCCGATTGGTCGCATATACGAGCGAATGTCCTTTTTTGAGTGTCATCAGCGTTACTCCGCCCGAGGTTCTCGTTGCTTTTTGAGGAATCAGAGAAGTCTTGAGAATAATCGCACGTTCTCCCTCGGAGACGAGCATCAGCTCGAACGGCGACTTTTCTTTTTCATAAAAGACACCGCAAATGGGAGAAGCATCTGAGTAGGCACCGACGAGCTTGCGTCGGTTACCCTTGGTTTCATAGCTGGTGACGGGAACGCGGACACCCTTGCCGTTCTTGAAGATAAATACAAAGTTTTCTCCTGCGGGATAGCCGCTCTGAACGCGCATAAAGATCGGCTTTTCTCCGTCGTCCATACCAAGCTTTGCGGGGAGATATTCACCCATTGCCGATGCCTTGACGTTTTCAAAATCGTATGCCTTGGCGCGGTACAACTGTGCGCGGTCAGTGATGAAGATAAGATCGGAGAGATTCTCGCAATCCTCAGTAAAGAGGATCTCATCGTTTTCCTTCAGTCGTTGCTCGTCGTTGCCGCGGAGTGATTGGAGCGTAATCTTCTTGAAGTATCCCTCGCGCGTCATATAAACGCGGACGTTGTAGTTTTCAGGGGTCTTGTCTTCCACGTATTCTTCCATCTCGGAGCTGTCAATGATCTGCGTCTTTCTCGGCTGACCGTATTTCTTCTTGATCTCGGAGAGCTGAGAAGCAATCATCGCTTTGAGCTTGAGCTCATCACCGAGAATTTCCTCAATGCGGGCAATTTCCGCCTGAAGGCTTTCAATTTCGGCAATACGGTTGATGATATATTGCTTGTTGAGATTGCGGAGTTTGATCTCGGCAATATACTCTGCCTGAATTTCATCAATGCCAAAGCCCGCCATCAGGTTCGGGATTACGTCCTCTTCCTTTTCGGTATGGCGAATGATTTTGATTGCTTTGTCAATATCAAGCAGAATTCTGCCAAGACCGATCAAAAGATGCAGTTTGTCTTTCTTCTTTTTCAGGTCAAAATTCAACTCACGCGAAAGACAAGTCATACGGAATTTGATCCATTCGGTCAGAATTTCGAGAACGCCCATCTGGCGCGGAGTGGAATCGACGAGAATATTGAAATTACACTTGAAGCTGTCTTCCAGTGCCGTTGCACGGAAGAGCTTTGCCATCAGCTTGTCGGGATCGGTACCACGACGGAGATCAAGCGTAAGCTTCAAACCGGAAATGTCACCTTCGTCACGGATTTCGGTCACATCCTTGAGCTTGCCTTCCTTGATCATATCGGCAACCTTTTTGAGAATAATCTCAATGGTAGTCGAATAGGGAATTTGAGTAATCTCAATGCAATTATTCGCTTTATCGTAGGTATAACGGGAACGGATCGGAATGGAACCCGAACCCGTCAGATAAATCTGCTTCATTTCTTCTCGGTTGTAAAGAATGTAGCCGCCACCGGGGAAATCGGGTGCTTTGAGAATATCCAGAAGGCGGTCGATCGAGAGCTTGGGATTTTTCAGAAGCGCTACCGTTGCATCACAAATTTCCGCCAGATTGAAGGAGCAGATCGAAGATGCCATACCGACGGCAATTCCCGTGTTTGGGGTAACCAGAACGTTCGGATAGGTCGTGGGAAGCAGAATCGGCTCTTTGAGCGTTCCGTCGTAGTTGTCGATCATATCGACCGCATCTTTGTCAATGCCTGAAAAGAGCTCCTGACAGAAAAGATCCAGCTTTGCCTCGGTGTAACGCGAAGCGGCAAATTTCATATTGGAAGAATATTGCTTACCAAAACTTCCCTTGGAATCAATAAAAGGGTGTAAAAGAGCCTCGTTACCGCGTGTCAGACGAACCATTGTTTCGTAAATTGCCATATCTCCGTGCGGGTTGAGCTGCATTGTACGACCGACAATGTTGGCGCTCTTGATCTTCGGATGATCCTTTTGAAGCAGACCCATTTTATACATCGTGTAAAGAAGCTTGCGGTGTGCAGGCTTCAGACCGTCGATTTCGGGAATGGCACGCGAAACGATGACGCTCATAACGTAGGGCATATAGTTCGTTTCAATCGTTTCGGTGATGAGCTGGGGGCGGGCAGGGGCGTGAACAATCTCCTTGGGATCGTCGGAATGCTTGGATTTTTTTGCGGTTTTCGCAGTTGCCATAATGTACCGTCCTTGAATGTATTTAAAAAGTGATATTACACGGAGAGTACCGTGTGTGCCGCCGCGCGGATGAGGCGGTTATAAAGCGCAAGTCCCATTCCGTCCTTCGGCGGAAGATGCGCGTAAATAACGTCGCAATCGAAATCGTCTGCTTGGCGAAGCGCGGCAAACAGCGTATGTGCTTGTGCCGCAAGATCATCGCACGCACCGATATCGATCAGACGCTCGTTACGAAGATGAGCGACTTCCTCGTGATAACAGAGTACCGCACAACGCTCGGCATTTTGAGCTCGGTAGAGGAAGGAAAGAACCTCGTCGGAATCTCCGTCGATCAGAATCAGCGGTGCGCTTGGTGCGTAGTGCCGATATTTCATTCCGGGAGAGAGAGGACGCTCATTTTCAGCAAGGGTTTCGGTGACCGCAGGAGCAATCTTTACCTCGTCACAGACACAAAGAAGCGCATCGCGCGTAATTGCACCGGGACGAAGAAGGGTAGCGGTGTTTCCGTCCAGAGAAACGATTGTTGATTCCAGACCGATCTCGCACGCTCCGCCGTCAATGATTGCATCAATGCGACCGTCGAGATCGCGAATGACGTGTTCGCCAAGAGAGGGCGAGGGAGAGCCTGAGCGGTTTGCCGAGGGCGCGGCAATCCCCACTCCTGCCGCTTCGATCAGCGCACGGGCAATCGGATGTGAGGGACAGCGAAGAGCCACGGTGTCAAGACCGCCCGTTACGGTCGAAGGAACGGTATCCTTTTTGGGAAGAATGACCGTCAGAGGCCCCGGCATAAACGCCTTGGCTAAACGGTAATAGACCTCGTTCGTTACGGCGTAGCGTTCAGCATCCTCTGGCGTGGCAATATGTACGATCAGAGGGTTGTCCGACGGTCGTCCCTTTGCCGCGTAGATCTTTGCGGCGGCATTTTCGTCGGTGGCGTTCCCACCAAGACCGTAGACCGTTTCAGTCGGGAAGGCAACAAGTCCGCCCGACTGAAGAATTTCTGCCGATTCTTTGATCGCAGAAAAATCGATATTTTCGGAAGAAATTTCA
>JAZOSZ010000256.1:0-5206 GCA_045657365.1 Eubacteriales bacterium | reverse complement strand
CAAGCATACGGATGATGCCACCAAAGAGTGCCACGCCGATCAGGGCATACAGATAGTCCCGCATTCCTTCCTCCTATGCAATTGCCACCGTGCTTTTGACAAAGATGGTCAGCGCCAAAATAAACATCACTCCACTCATCGCACATACGGCAATCATACATCCAAAGATGCCGCCACGCTCTCCAAGAAGCTTATTTTCCTTCTCGCACCCAAGCAGCTCGGCAAGTCCGCCCGCCAACAAAAAGGCAAGGCGCGTGCCAATGAGCGAGAGAAGTACGGGAAGTGTGAGCAAAAGCACGAGAAGAATTCCACCGAATCCGACGATGCCCTTGAGATACTGCACGCTTGCCGCCACCGTACGCAGAGTTTCTCCGACCGAGCCGCCGACGCCAGGAATCACGGTCGCGCTGACAAGCTTTGCCGTTCGTGCCGCCATACTGTCCGCCGACGCCGAAAGCGTGGTCGTGGCTCCGAGTGAAAACAGAAGCAGCGTCATCACGAGTCCCAAAAGAAAGCTATAGCATTTTTTCACGGCAGAAGCAACGCCGCGAAGCATCGGCTCGGCGCTGATCGTTCCGCAGAGTGCCGACGCCATACAAAAGGAGCAGACGGGGATCACACTTCCGCCAAGTCCGCGTTGCACAAGGGCAAGAAAGGCGTAAAGCACCCCCGTCCCCGCCGACGCCGTGGCGACGTTGCCACCCATTGCCCACACGCCGCCCGCAATCGGGATCATCGCGCTCATCAGTGTCGAGAGGCGGTCAAGAGAGGCTTGTACTTCGACGATCGCGTCGTATTGGTAAGAAAGAATCGCGGCAAAGATTGCCGTGGTGGTAACGAACCGAACCGCTCCCGCGAGTGCCGACGAGCGGAACGAGCCTGCGAGCGTTTCAAGGACGGCGGCAATCAGAAGCAGACCGCTAAGGCTCGCAAGCAGTGCAACGGCGCGGGAAACGCTTCGCTCGGACAGACGGCGCAAAAGAGTAAGCAATCGGTCTGGCGAGAGCATTCGTTCGACGGCGTTCCCCGTTGCCTCGGTATTTCCCGAAAAGAACTCCTCGTCGAGAAGCTCACGATCCTCGTCGGGAAGAAGCTCTCCGAGCTCGGAGAAGCCCTCGGGCAGGCGTTCTTCCGCCGAGATCGGCAAGGAAAGCGCCAAGAAAAACGCCGTGGCAAGGACGATTCCCGCAAGCATTCGTTTCATTCGAATCATGTTAAGTACCTCAAGTGCCGATTGCCAGAATTTCGCTCGCCATTGTCAGAATCTCCCGAACGAGGGGCAAACAAAGGACGACGATCGAAAGCTTCCCTGCCATTTCGACGCCGCTTGCCACGGCTCCCTCTCCGCAATCGCGGCAGAGGTCGGCGCAAATCGCGCTGAGCAAAGAAAGTCCGAGGGCGCGGAGCATCAGATCGGCATAGCGTGAAATGCCACTCTCGCCAAAAAGATCGCGAAGCTCTTCGACCGCCTCGCCCACCCCGAGGATCATCGCTCCGAAGATGAGAATACTCCCGCCAAGGCGCACAGGGCCGACGAGCTCTCCGCCAAGGCGCGCAAGAATCAGCGCCGACAGTGTGCAAAGGAGCGCCAAACCGCAGATCCGCCAAAGCTCTCCGTTCATTCCGATTGTCCTCACACGCCGAAGATCGAGCGCACCGAATCGAATAGCTTTCCGATCTCTCCGACCAGCATCAGCATCACGACGACGATGCCGCCCACCGTCACGAGCATTGCCTGCTCGTCCCGTCCCGATTTATTCAGAATGATCGACGAGATCGAAACGAGCACCCCAACGCCCGCAATTTTCAAAAGCAAACCAATATCCATTTTTCTGTGATCTCCTTGTTATAAAAGCAGCAATACGACGGCAAGTGCCGAGCAAAGGCAGAGCGTCGTGTGCATCTTTTTCTGCGTGGGAAGCTTTGTCGAAAGCTCCGTCCGGCGCGCCTCGAGTCCCGCAAGAAAGTAATCGCAGCCTCTCAGCTCTTCCTCGCGGTAGCCTCTGCCGAATTCCGTGCAGAATCTCCGAAGAAGCTCCTCGGACGCGCAGTCGTCGGGGGGAGATGCCGAAAGAAGCATCTCAAAGCTCGTCGGCGCGACGTCGCCCGCAAAGGAACATTCGGCAAAAATTTCGGGGGGACATCGGGCAAGGATTTCGCTCATCGGTAAGGAAAAGCACTCGACCTGTCCCCGAACGAAGCGCAGAAGTGAAATCCAGCCGCCGATCTGCCGTACCCTGCGCTCTGCCCGACGGTTCAGATGCGCGGCGCAGAGCACGCCGCTGACCGACAAAAAAAGTGCGCCCGCGATTTTATAGATCATCATTGGCATTCTCCCACTCGGTTACGGTATAGCGAAGCTCGCCCGTGCCGCGCATTCTTTGGAGTCCCACGTACGCACCAAACACGCGTGCCTCGTGCAACCGTCGAAGCCCCGGTCGGCGCAAAAGTCCTCGGACACTCTCGGCGTGTGCCGACGCGACGAACGGGACGCCGCAATTCTGCGCCGCAAGAATGGCGCTTGCCTCGCGCTCCTCTCCGATTTCGTCGCAAACGATCACCTGCGCGTTCATCGTTCTTGTGGCGATCTCGATGCCAAGCGCTCTCGGGTATCCCGTCAGAAGATCGAGGGAGAGCTCCTTGTCCGAAAGGAAAGCGCCAAGCTCACCGCGTGTATCGATCACGGCGACGCGCCACGCGTCCCTCCCCGATGCCAGCCGTTCTGCCACCGAACGGAGCAAGGTGGTCTTTCCCTCCCCGGGCGGCGCGTATACGAGTACCCCTTGTCCGCATTCCATTGTCCGAAGTAATTCCGCCACGCGTTCGCCAAGACCTCGGCGGTGGGTGGGAAATCGGAAATTGAGCGAGGAAATATCATAGACGCCGAGAATCTTCTCGCCCTCGGTCGAGGCTCTGCCGCAGATGCCCACACGAATACCGTCGGGAAGCGTTAAGTATCCTGCCGCGATGCTCTCGCGGTGGGCATAGAGCGAGCCGTCGCAAAGTCCTAACACGATTTCGTCGATCTCACGGCGAGACACCACGCACGCGAGGCGCACACTCCGAAGCTCCCCCGTCAGGTAAGCGCACCGATCGGCGCGCAGACGAAGCTCCTCCATCTGTCCGAAGCGTCCCGCCTCGATCTCGGCAATCAGGCGGGGCGGCAAAAGACGCGCCAGCGTCAGCGGTATGCGAAAGCCCGTCCGCCCCTGTTCTCTTCCTTGAATCACCGTCGCCATACTCCGCCCCCCTTTCTTCTGTGACAGTATATGCCCCGCTTGGGGCGAATATGACCTACGAACGACATCGGCGTGTCGTACGACATTTTTCATACATTTTCCACATAATCCCGCTCCATTCTCCCGAAAATTCATTAAAAAGCCTTAAAATTCATTGTTTGTTCATAATATTTTAATATTTTTTTCTTGCAATATATATATATATATGTTAGAATAAAGTAAATAATTATGGATTAT
The DNA here is from genome assembly GCA_045657365.1 of Eubacteriales bacterium. Taxonomy (GTDB): domain Bacteria; phylum Bacillota; class Clostridia; order Oscillospirales; family CAG-272; genus HGM12713. Next base: position 1,730 of record JAZOSZ010000256.1, on the reverse strand, counting down.
TATGCTCTATGGAGGTAACTATGGAAAACAACACTCGTGCTACCCGCAGCGACGCTGAAGAGTACAACGATCTCAGCTCGGCAGCTTCTGCTCCCGCGAGAGAAAGAAAAGCCCCCCCGAAGCGTCCTGTGGCTGCTCCGCAAGGCAAAAAGGGCGGCAAAACAGTAAATAAGAAACTGATCATCGGAATCATCATCGCCGTCGTCGTTCTGCTTCTCGCGGCAGGCATCGTTGCCTTAGTGCTGACCGCGGAACGCCACATTACGAAAAAAGACAACGCTTTCCTCGTATATACCGACTCCAACGGCACCGACCATCTGATCTCCAACGGTACCGAAATCGACAAGAAGTTCGAGGGTGACGTCGAAATTGAGATTGCGGCGGACAATTCCTTTGCTTACGTACTGGATAAGAGCACCGAGGGCATTTACGTTTACGTGCTCGAAGGCAAAAAGCTCAAGCCTCTGACCTCTTCTGCGGTCGAAGACGTGCTTTGCCTCGCTTCTCTCAAGCCCGGTATGGTTTACGTGGACAACGCCAAGTACCGCACCTACTCCGAAAAGTACGGAGAGGAAATCATCACCAAGAATCAGTCGGCGGACGACTTTACCATTTCGGCGGACGGCTCGACCGTTGCTTACACGGTCTCCAAGAGTTCTTCGGCAGACGTTCGTGAGCTGACGCTCTTCAAGGACGGCTCAAACACCACGCTGAACGCGGCAAACAACTGCACGCCCGTTGCCGTTTCCAACTACGGTGACTACGTGTACGCATCCTTTGCCACGAATGACACGCAGAAGCTCTGCATCTTCACGACCAAGGATCTGGAAGATCCCGAAGGTCAGCCGATTGCTGAAAGCGAAGGCTTCTACGGTATTCTTTCGATGAACGCCAAGGGAGACGAGATTCTCTTCCTCACCCTTTCGACCGAAGAGGGCAAGGAGGAATTTTCCACCAGACTTTACCGCTATGCAAAGAAGGGAGATCAGATCTCTTCCTTCGTGACCAAGGCAGTAATGATGCCGATGGCAAGCGATCCCGATATCGTCTTCTTCGACGATTTTGCTGACGTCTATCTGACGGCATTCCGTCCCAACGATACTACCCAGCGTGCGATCTATTATCTGGACAAGAATTACGATCATACCAGAATCACGAGCTACACGCTCGCTGAGGACGCAACCAAGGATTCCTGCACGATCGATCCCGACGGAAAGTACCTCTATTACATCAACGAAAAGGCAGAGCTCATTCAGCTCGATCTGACGAGTGACGTCTACGAAGACGATGCCATCGCTTACGACATCAAGGAATTCTACATCACCCAGAAGGGTAACATCTACTACCGCGACGACGAGGACAAGCTCCGCTACCGCGAAGCAGGTCAGAGAAAGACGATCACCGTAGCCGATGAGGTCAACGACACGTCCTTCTACCGCTACTCCAACACGATCTTCTTCACGACCGAGGAAGGTGACAGCATTCTCTCCTCGAAGGAAGGCTCCGAGAAGAAGACGGTCAAGATGGACGGCGCTCAGGTCACTTCCCTGCCCGAGTTCTACAACCCCAACAGCAAGAAGAGCTACGCGGCATATTACGACATTGACAACGGCGGTCTTCTCTACTACACCGCCAACGGAAAGTCCTTCAAGAAGATCACGAACGATTGTCAGGCAATCAACGACGACGTTCTTTCGGACAACGTAGGTTAAATCAAAAACAAGGTCGCT
>JAZOSZ010000255.1:0-2392 GCA_045657365.1 Eubacteriales bacterium | reverse complement strand
ATCAGCACGATGATCGCAACCTGTCGCATATAGGTCGATTTACCTGCCATATTCGGTCCCGTAATGAGCATCAGGCGGTTTTGCTTAACGTCAAGATCGGCATCGTTGGGAACGAAATACGTGTCCTTGACGAACTGCTCGACCACAGGGTGGCGTCCGTCCTTGATGTGAATAAGATCGCTTTGATCGACCTCGGGACGAACATAGCGATTCTTTGCCGCCACAGCGCCAAGGCTGAGATAAGCGTCAAGCTTTGCCATCAGTGCCGCAACCTTCTGAATTCTGGCACTTTCATCGGCAACGAATCCGCGGATCTGACAGAAAATTTCATATTCGAGTGCCGACAGTTTTTCCGAAGCACCAAGTACCGTCGCTTCCATTTTTTTGAGCTCTTCGGTGATATAGCGTTCCCCATTTGCCAGCGTTTGCTTGCGAATATAAGTGGCAGGTACCTGATCCATAAAGGATTTGGATACCTCGATGTAGTAGCCGAACACCTTGTTATATCCGATCTTCAGCGTTTTTATCCCTGTTTTTTCCTTTTCTTCCTCGGCGATCTGTTCGATCCAACCGCGTCCGTCGGTCATAATCAGGCGAAGACGTTCGACCTCTTCGTCGTATCCGCTTGCGATCATACCGCCGTCACGAATCGAAAACGGCGGATTTTCGGTAATCGCGGCATCGATTTTTTCGTAAATATCCTCGAGAGTTTCAAGCTCTGTCGCAAGGGTGGAAAGCTCGTCCGAACGGCAAGCCGAAAGAAGCTTTTTCAGTTCGGGAAGAATGGCAATCGTCGTCGAAACGGCGCGAAGATCCTTCGCGTTTGCCGTACCGTAAACGATTCTCGTCACAAGGCGTTCAAGATCAAGAACACCGTCCAAGAGAGCACCGATTTCTTCACGGAGAATAAAGTTCCCGTACATTTCCTCCACCGCGTTCTGTCTGCGGGTAATTCCCCCGACGTGAAGCAGAGGATGCTCGATCCAACTGCGGAGCAACCGCGCGCCTGCCGCGGTGTGTGTTTCGTCCAACACCCAAAGAAGCGATCCCTTCTTTTCCTTGGTTCGCATCGTTTCGGTCAGCTCGAGGTTGCGACGTGTATTGACGTCGAGCTCCATAAACTGTCCGTCGGAATAAATATTGAGATTGTTGAGATACGAAATATCTCCCTTCTGCGTTTCCTTCACGTAGGAAAGGAGTCCCCCGATCGCGCAAACGAGCGCACGGTTCTCTTCCATTCCTTCGCGAAGCGTCTCGGAAAATTGTACGCTCATTGCTTCTTTCGCCGTAGCATATTCAAAATCGGTGGGACGGTTATCGGTCAGCATCGCACCGATGCGTCCCGTAATGAACGAGGAAAGGTCCGCGAGCTTTTTTGCCGAAAGATTGACGATGACTTCACTCGGACTATATGTGCCAAGTTCATTTTTCAGGCGGCTTTCGACCGTATCCCCGCAGAACGAGGTCGCATCGATTCGTCCCGTCGAAATATCAGCAAATGCCACACCACAGTCAAATTCGCTAAGATACACGGCGCACAGATAATTGTTCTTTTTTTCGGAAAGAAGATTGCTCTCAATCAGAGTACCGGGGGTAATCACACGAATGACCTCTCGCTTGACAAGTCCTTTTGCCAGCGAAGGATCCTCGGTTTGCTCACAAATGGCAACCTTATACCCTTTTTCGATCAAACGGCCGATATACCCTTCGGCACTGTGAAACGGAACGCCACACATCGGCGCGCGCTCTGCCTCTCCGCAATCTCTGCCCGTCAGCGTCAGCTCCAGCTCACGCGACGCAAGAATCGCGTCGTCAAAGAACATCTCGTAAAAGTCCCCCAAACGGTAGAACAAAAGATAATCCTTGTATTGATTTTTAATCTCAAAATATTGCTCCATCATTGGAGTCATAACGAATTCCTCCGTATCAGTAAAAGGATGCGCATCCTTTTCTTTTTAAAAAGAAAAGGGGCAAAAGAAAACAACACTCGAATATTTTTAATTTAATGGCAACCGCCGCAGGTCGAGCAATCGTGCGTACAAGACGAAGGAATCTCTCCCGTAATCTGGAAAGAAATCGTCTGGTTGACGGCATTCATCAGCTCGTTGACCTCTGCCTGCGCTTCGTTGAGTTCAACGAAAACAGGATTCTCCATAATTTCGCGGTAAAGCGTATCAATTCTCTTCTGAATGTTGTCGATCAGAAGCGTGTCACGATCGTCACGGGTGATTTCGAGCTGGAGCGCCTTCTGCTGAACCTCGTACTCGATCATCTTCTTATTCAGCTCGGTTTCTGCCTCGTAAGCCTTCTTTGCATTTTCCAAACGAACGAGCTTATCATCCTCTTTGAGAGCCCGTCCAAGCTCTGCGGCAAGTTCAAAAATCGTCATTAT
>JAZOSZ010000254.1:0-1515 GCA_045657365.1 Eubacteriales bacterium | reverse complement strand
TTCATCAAACTACGGTATGAGCGAGCTTATGGGCCCCGGAGTATCGGGCGAATGCACCGAGCTTTGCGGAATGCATATCAATGAGGATTTCTTCATTCCCGAGATCATTAATCCCGAAACGGGGGAGGTACTTCCCCACGGCGAGCAGGGTGAGCTTGTAATCACTTGCATCAAAAAAGAAGGAATTCCGCTCATCCGTTACCGTACCAAGGATATCACACGTCTCTTCTACGAGCCCTGTAAGTGCGGCAGAACCTTCTGCCGTATGGAAAATCTTTCGGGCAGAAGCGACGATATGCTGAAGATCCGCGGCGTCAACGTCTTCCCGAGCCAGATCGAAGAGGTTATTCTCAGCGTCGAAGAGCTCGGACCGCACTACGAGATTATTCTCGAGCGCGACGGATATCTGGACAAGCTGACCGTAAAGGTCGAGCTTGCGCAAAGCACCGACTCTTTCTCGGTATTGGAACGAATCTCCAACACCGTGAGAAATAAGCTGAAGGTTATTTTGGGTCTGGATGCTAAGGTTCTCTTAGTTTCCCCCAACACCCTGCAAAGATTTGAAGGAAAAGCAAAACGAGTAAAGGATTTAAGGAGTAAATAAGATGGCAAAGAAAACCATTATGCTTGGAAATGAAGCCATTGCAAGAGGCGCATTTGAAGCCGGTGTTACGGTTTCGAGCGCGTACCCCGGTACGCCCTCGACCGAGATCAGCGAATATCTTGCAAAATACGATGAGGTTTACACCGAGTGGGCACCCAACGAAAAGGTTGCTACCGAGGTTGCCATCGGTGCTTCGATCGCAGGCGCGAGAACGCTTGCTTGTATGAAGCACGTCGGTTTGAACGTTGCGGCAGATCCACTCTACACCTTTGCTTACACGGGTGTCGGCGGCGGTGCAGTTATCGTTGTTGCCGATGACCCCGGTCTTGCCAGCTCACAGAACGAACAGGATACGAGAATGATCGCCCGTGCAGCACACGTTCCCGTACTTGAACCCTCGGATTCTCAGGAAGCCAAGGACTTTATGAAATACGCGTACGATCTGAGTGAAGCCTACGATACGCCCGTCATTCTTCGTACGACCACGAAGCTGGCACACTCGCAGAGTGCGGTCGAGCTTTGCGACAGAGTTGAGGTAGCGCTGAAAAAATACGAGCGAAACGTTCCCAAATACGTTATGATGCCCGCTTCCGCGATCGGACGCCACCTCATTGTGGAAGACCGTGAGAACCGCATGGCGAAGGATGCGGCAACCTTCCCCGTCAACCGTATCGAGATGGGTGATACCGAAATCGGCTTTATCACCTGTGGCATTGCATATCAGTACGTCAAGGAAGTCTGCCCGAACGCGAGCGTTCTCAAGCTGGGTCTTGTCAATCCGCTCTCCCGCGACCTGATTGAAGAATTTTGCGGCAAGGTCAAGACGGTTTACGTCTTTGAAGAGCTGGAGCCCGTCATTGAAGAGCAGGTTCGTGCGTGGGGCTTTGAGGTCAAGGGCAAGGAGTGCTTCA
>JAZOSZ010000253.1:0-2567 GCA_045657365.1 Eubacteriales bacterium | reverse complement strand
GTGCGTCCATTCCGCCAAACCACTTGGAGCTGACGGGAATTCCGATCACGGGGAGCGTCGTGTTTGCCGCTACGGCACCTGCCAGATGTGCTGCCATTCCTGCGGCGGCAATGATCGCACCAAAGCCGTTCTTTCTTGCGTTTTCGGCAAAGTTCTTTGCCTCGGCGGGCGTACGGTGTGCCGAATAAACGTGAACCTCGAACGGAACCTCAAATTCCTTCAAGGTGTTGATTGCCTTCTCTACGATCGGCAGATCGCTGTCACTTCCCATAATAATTCCGATTTTTTTCATTGTTTTTCCTCCAAGTATTTTCATCGTATTTTTCATAAAAAACAAAACAGGGCAAACCTATCCCAGACGAAAGGTTTGCCCAGGCGGTCGGCAATATTGCTTTTTGCTCCCATCGTGGTTATTTCCACTCTCTCCGCCGGTCACAAAAAGCCTCAAAGTACACTACCGTTATTATACCATATCCGCGCCTTAAAGTCAACAACAAAAAGCGCGTTTTCCCGCCAATTTTTGAAATTATTTTTTAATTATTTTGATGGAATTTGCCTTCCAGTCGTCCGAGCGTCCTTGAAAGCGGAAGCACGAGCGTCGCCGCAACGAAATTTCCGACCGCGTGAAGCACGTCAAACGGAAATCCCGAAATAATCCACACAATCATCTGTTTGAAATTCAATCCAAACAAAAGTGCTTGCATAGGCGCGTAAATCACACCGAACAAAAGCCCGTGAAGCGCACAGACCGTCATATATACGGGGACAGCAATTTGCGGCTTCATCTGTTTTGGGAGAAGCATCGTCACCGCCCAAAGTACCGTCCAGACGTAAAGATACGGAATCCACCAGAGTGAAAATCCCCAAAAGAGTCCCGTCAGAAAGACGAAAATATAGATGGGAATCAGCGCCTTTGCACGATATACGATCGTATAGATCATCGTCAGTGCGCCGACGAGATGAATGTTGGGAAGGAACTCCATCACGAGCTTGGAAACGAACAAAATCGCACCAAGCATCGCGAAGACCGCCACAAGGCGAAGCTTTTCAAGATTTTTTTGTCTTACGTTCATTCAGCCTTGAAGGAATAGGTCGCGCCTTCCGTGATCGGTGTACTGCTCACACCGGTCGTAGCGTATTCACCGTCAATGTAGAACGCCCAATATTTGCCGTCCTCTTCCCACTTGTGGAACTCTCCGTCCACCGTGGTGATGTACCAGCCGTAGGCACCGTCTTCGCCCGAAATGATTTGCTCTTCTACGAGGGCATCACCGACGTTTTCCTTATCGGACGATACCGTAAAGCTTTTGGTCGTTCCGTCCGCCTTTGTCACCTCTACGGTGAACTCGATTTTTTCGACGGTTTCCGAGTTTTCGTCCGAGCCGTCGTCTTTTTCCGCGCAAGACGTGATTGTGAGCGCCATCGCCGCAAGAAGCGCCAACATCACGAGAAGCGACAGAATCTTTTGAAAAATTTTGTTTTTCATCTGTTTTTTCTCCTGTGTTTTTTAAATTTTTTCCGATCCCTTCCCTTTGTGGCAAAGCCAAGCCGAGTCGCGCGGCATTCAAAGTTCTTCGAGGCAAGTCTTCCGACTTCGCGGCAATCAAGAAAAGCCCTTCTCAGACATGTGTCCAATGGTGACGGCGTTTTGCGGCAACGCCCCTTTTCTTGCGTCAAGACCGCTTACGGCGACGCGTTCGTACGGGAATCTCACCCGTTTCCTTCTTCGGCCTTTCGGCACCTCTGAGTTCTTCCCTATTGTAGCATATCGCTCGAAAAAAGTCAATAAAGCTCAAGCAAAATCCCTGTTTTTTATAAAAATACTCGTTTTTTATAAGAATCCATTGACAATACCACAAACACGGCAGAGGACTTGTTCCTCTGCCGTGTTGATTTTATCGAATTCCGTAGTTCTCGATGACGTAGTCCATATCCTTATCGCCTCTGCCCGAGAGGTTGATGAGGATCGAACCGTGATCCATCGTCTTGGCGAGCTTCATACCGAACGCGACGGCATGCGAGCTCTCGATGGCGGGAATAATTCCTTCCATTCTCGAAAGCTTGAAGAAAGCGTCGATCGTTTCTTCGTCGTCAATCACGTCGTATTTCACGCGACCGATCTCCTGCAGGAATGCGTGCTCGGGTCCCGACGAGGGATAACCGAGTCCGCTTGCCACCGAATACACGGGTGCGGGATCGCCGTTCTCGTCCTTGAGCATAATGCTGTTAAAGCCGTGCATAATGCCCTCGGTGCCGTATTTCAGACTTGCCGCGTGGTCACCGAGCTTGGGACCGCGTCCGAGCGGCTCCACACCGTAAATATCCACGGGATCGTTGAGAAAGCCTGCAAACAGACCTGCCGCATTCGAGCCACCGCCAACACACGCGACGATCGCGCTGGGCAGATGTCCCGTCATTTCGATAAACTGATCTCTTGCCTCAATACCGACGACACTTTGGAAGTCGCGCACCATCATCGGGAAGGGGTGCGGCCCGAGCACCGAGCCGATGCAGTAAATGGCGTCCTTATACTCCTTACAGTACGCCTCAAAGGCGGCATCGACCGC
>JAZOSZ010000252.1:0-1629 GCA_045657365.1 Eubacteriales bacterium | reverse complement strand
GAAAATTCATGGTCAACGTAAAAGAGCAGAAGCTTGGTCAAAACACAAGAATGAGTTTTGCAAAGTCTCGTTTTCAATGCGAATTGCCAAATCTCGTCGAGGTGCAGACGAAATCCTTCAAGTGGTTTTTAGAGGAAGGTTTGATGGAGGTCCTTCGTGACGCTTCTCCCATCACCGACCACTCGGAAAACCTTGTGATCGAATTCGTTTCCTACTCGATCGACCAAAAGCCCAAGTACACGGTAGAGGAATGCAAGGAGCGTGACGCAAACTATGCCGCACCCTTGAAGGTCAACGTTCGTCTGACCAACAAGGCAACGGGTGAGGTAAAGCAGACCGATATCTTTATGGGTGATTTCCCGATCATGACCGAAACGGGTACCTTCGTTATCAACGGTGCGGAGCGTGTTATCGTTTCTCAGATCATTCGTTCGCCCGGTATGTACTATGCCGATGCGATCGATAAGTCGGGTAAGGAGACCTTCAACGCGACGATTATTCCTTACAGAGGAGCGTGGCTGGAATACGAGATCGACGCCAACGGTGTCATTTACGTTCGTATCGACAAGACCAGAAAGCTTCCCCTGACGATGTTCGTGCGTGCGCTCGGCCCCGAAACGCGAGAGGATATCTATGCGATGTTCGGAGAGGAAGAGCTTCTGACCGCAACCTTGGAAAAGGACGAAAGCGAGCTGTTGGCACAGCACAACGGTTCCACGGCGCATATCGAGGCACTCAAGGAGATCTACAAGAAGCTCCGTCCCGGTGAGCCTGCGCTCGAGGGTCCCGCTCAGACGCTGATCAATAATTATTTCTTTGACGCAAAGCGTTACGATATTGCCAATGTCGGACGTTACAAGTTCGACAAGAAGATGGCAATTCATTCGAGAATCCGCGGTCACGTACTTGCCGAGGCGGCTGTCAGCCCGCTGACGGGTGAGGTCCTCTTTGAGGAAGGCACCGTCATTGATTCTGTCAAGGCACAGGCAATCGAGGATGCAGGTATCAACTCGGTGATGATTCGTCTGGACAACGGACAGACGATCAAGGTCTTCTCAAACAATACGATTCGTCCCGAGGTGCTTCTCGGCTACGATCTGAAGGATTGCGGTGCGACCGAAAAGGTCAGACTGCCCCTGCTTCTTGAGATTATGGAGCAGTGCGGCGATGACGTTGATGCACTGAAGGCAATGGTCAAGGAAAATATTGCCGAGCTTTGCCCGAAGTATATCACCAAGGACGATATCTATGCTTCGATGAACTACCTTCTCAATCTGACGCACGGTGTGGGCAGAGTCGACGATATCGACCACTTGGGCAACCGCCGTATCCGTTCGGTCGGCGAACAGCTCCAGAACCAGCTTCGCATCGGCTTTGCGAGAATGGATAAGATCATCAAGGAAAGAATGACCATTCAGGACAATGAGAAGATGACCCCCGGTCACCTTATCAACATCAAGCCCGTAACTACCGTCATTCGCGAGTTCTTCGGTTCTTCTCAGCTCTCGCAGTTTATGGACCAGAACAACCCCCTCGCCGAGCTGACGCATAAGCGCCGTCTTTCGGCACTCGGTCCCGGCGGTCTTTCCCGTGACCGTGCATCCTTCGATGTCCGTGACGTACACTACA
>JAZOSZ010000251.1:0-3882 GCA_045657365.1 Eubacteriales bacterium | reverse complement strand
CCGCTTGGCCTCCGACTTGAAAAAAACGGCGTAAAAATGGAAAAGCTTTCCGACGTTGTGGGAAGCTTCCGTGCCGTTCTCTTCTGTCCCGAGCATCTTTCGATGATCAAAGACGGTCCCGCGCAACGGAGAAGCTATATGGATATGGCAATCAGCCGAATGTCTCCGATGTATATTCATTCGCTGCAAAATTACAATCATTTGTTGCATCAGAGAAATGCGCTGATCAAATCGGCGTTTTCTGACCGAAAGACCTTTGATGCGACGGTAGGGCTTTGGAGCGAGCAGTTGGCGCACGAAGCGGCAGTGATTTCCGAGATGCGTTTGAAATTTATTCGCCGTGTTTCGGGATACGTTTCGGAATGCTTTTCCGAAATGACGGGGGAAAAAGAGCATCCGACGGTCGTTTTTGACGGTTCTTCGGGACAGCCTGAAGAAGAATATTTTGACCGAAAGCTCACTGAAGAAAAGTATTATGCCCTCTTAATGTCGTCTCACGACCGCGAAATTAACGCAGGAGCGACGTTGTGGGGGATTCATAAGGATGACCTTGATATCCGTTTAAATGGCAAAAGCGCAAGAATTTACGGCTCCCAGGGACAACAGAGATCTCTTGCATTGGCGCTGAAGCTTGCTGAAGGAGAAATCTGTCGCGAAGAATTTGGAGATTATCCCGTATTTCTCTTTGACGACGTGCTCTCCGAGCTTGATCAATCAAGACGAGAATATCTGCTTCATCGAATCAAGGATAAGCAGGTGATTCTGACAAGCTGCGAACCGAGTCTGCTTTCCGAGCGTTCCGATGTGCGTCGGATTACGGTGGCAAACGGAACTTATACGCAAGAAGGAGATATCTGATGTTTCTGCACGTAGGAAATCATAAAAATATCCGAATGAAAGACGTTGTCGGTATCTTTGATATGGATAATGCCACACTTTCTTCGATCACGAGAAAATTTCTTGGAGAAAAGCAAAAACAGCTTCTTGTGGAGATTGCGGCAGTTGAGCTTCCCAAATCCTTCGTTTTATTTGAGGAAAACGGACTTTATAAAATCTGTTTTTCTCCTCTCTCCTCGATTGCTTTACGAGGAAGAATCATCGACAACCATAATATTTGATAATCTTAAAGGACGGTAAAAAGAATGGAAAACAACACGCATCAGGTGTATGACGAAAACCAAATACAGGTGCTTGAAGGTCTTGAAGCGGTCAGAAAACGTCCCGGTATGTATATCGGAACGACCTCGATTCGCGGACTTCACCATCTGGTGTATGAGATCGTAGACAACTCCATTGATGAAGCACTTGCGGGATACTGTGATAAAATTACGGTAACGATTAATCCCGACAACAGTGTTACGGTGGAAGATAACGGACGCCGTATTCCTGCCGCGATTCACCCCAAGCAAGGAATTCCCACGCCTGAGGTCGTTTATACGATTCTTCACGCGGGCGGAAAATTCGGCGGTGGCGGATACAAAATTGCGGGCGGCTTGCACGGTGTTGGTGCGTCGGTCGTAAATGCCCTTTCCGAGTGGGTAGAGCTGGATAACTGCTATGAGGGAAGACGCTATACCGAACGCTTTGAAAAGGGACGCGTGGCAAGACCGTTCCGTGACGAAGGAGAATATCCCGAGCGTCCGCACGGTGTCAAGGTTACCTTTAAGCCCGATTCCACCATTTTTGAAGAAACCGTCTTTGAATATGAAATTCTCGCCAACCGTATGCGGGAGCAAGCCTTCCTTAACGGTGGTATTCGCATCGTTCTTCGCGATATCCGTCCCGAAGAACCGATCGAAAACGAGTATCACTTTGAGGGTGGTATCCGTACTTTTGTCAGCTATCTGAACGAGCATAAAGCCTGTGAGTTGATTCACCCCGACGTCATTTATATGAAAGGGGAAAAGGGTTCGAGTGTTGCCGAGGTTGCCATTCAGTACAACGATACCTATAACGAAACTCTGATGACCTTTGCTAACAATATGAATACGATTGAAGGCGGTATGCACGAAACGGGATTCAAGTCGGGTCTGACGAAGGTTTTGAATGATTACGCAAGAAAGAACGGTCTTCTGAAGGAAAAAGACAAGAATCTTTCGGGAGAAGACGTGCGTGAAGGACTTTGTGCCATTGTCAGCGTTAAGCTCGAAAACGCACAGTTTGAAAGCCAGACGAAAGCAAAGCTCGGAAACTCCGAAATCCGTACGCTCGTAGAAAATACCGTAACGCAAAAGCTTGCCGAATATCTCGAAGAGCATCCCGGTACCGCAAAAGCGATTCTTGAAAAATCTCTTGCCGCTTCGCGCGCCAGAGAAGCCGCAAGAAAAGCAAGAGAAGCATCGAGAAAGAGCTTGCTCGGCGGATCTTCTCTTCCCGGAAAGCTTCGTGACTGTAACGAAAGAAATGCAGAATTTACCGAGCTCTACCTCGTAGAGGGAGATTCCGCAGGAGGTTCGGCAACCCAGGGACGAAATTCCCGCTTTCAGGCAATCCTGCCCCTTCGCGGTAAGGTGCTGAACGTAGAAAAGAGCCGTTTGGACAAGGTATATTCCAATCAGTCGCTCATTCCGATCATTCAGGCACTCGGTTGCGGTATCGGTGAAGATTTTGATATTGCCAAGCTTCGATACGGCAAGATCATTATTATGGCGGATGCCGACGTCGACGGTTCGCATATCCGAATTCTTCTTTTGACTTTCTTTTTCCGTCACATGAGACAGCTCATTGACGACGGACATATTTATCTGGCACAACCCCCGCTTTACCGTGTCTATAAGAGAACGGGAAAATCGAAGGAATATTACGCATTCTCGGATGCCGAGAGAGATAAATATATTGCCGAGCTTGGCGGTGTCAACGTCGAAGCCGACCGCTATAAAGGTCTTGGTGAAATGGATGCCGAACAGCTTTGGGAAACGACGATGGACCCCGAAAAGCGTACGCTTTTGAAGGTTACGACCGAAGACGCAATCGCCTGCGACGCAATGTTCACGCTTCTGATGGGCGACAAGGTCGAGCCTCGCCGTGAATTTATTGAACAGAACGCAAAGTTTGCCGAAAATCTCGATATTTAAGTTACTTTTCTTTTGGAAAAGAAAAGTAACCAAAAGAAAACAATACTAAAATATTTCTTTTTCAGGTTTTTGAAATTCTTAAAAACTTTTAAAAAAGTTTTTAAGCGGGGTATGGGGCAGCGCCCCAAATAAAAAACAGGCAGGTAAAAAAATTGGAACACGAAAATATAGAATTCAGAGATCAAAAAATCGTTGACGTGGAAATGAAGAAGGAAGTGGAAAAGTCCTTCATTGAATATTCTATGTCGGTGATTGCCGCGCGTGCGCTTCCCGACGTCCGCGACGGACTCAAGCCGGGTCAGCGACGCATTATGTACGCAATGTACGAGGATCACCTGACCAACGACAAGCCCTTCCGTAAGTCGGCAACGACGGTCGGTAACGTGCTTGGACGCTACCATCCGCACGGTGACTCTGCCGTGTACGATACGATGGTACGTATGGCGCAGGATTTTTCGCTCCGCTATCCTCTCGTGGAAGGACACGGAAACTTCGGTTCGGTCGACGGCGACGGTGCCGCGGCTTACCGTTATACCGAGGCAAGAATGTCGAAGATTGCTGACGAGCTTCTTGCTGACATCGAAAAGGACGTTGTTGATTTTCAGCCGAATTTTGATAACCGTTTGAAGGAGCCTAAGGTTTTGCCCTCGCGCTTCCCGAACCTGCTGGTCAACGGCTCGGTCGGTATTGCTGTTGGTATGGCAACCAATATCCCGCCTCATAATCTTGGTGAAGTCATTGACGCTACCATCTACCGTATGGATCACCCCGAAAGTACGGTTGCAGAGCTGATGGAATACGTCAAAGG
>JAZOSZ010000250.1:0-4114 GCA_045657365.1 Eubacteriales bacterium | reverse complement strand
TGGAAGCTCTGGACAAGATCCGTGTCAAAAACGAACGGCTGTTGCGCGAACGAGCCGAGCTTCTCCGTGCGCACGGTTACGATCCGAGCTATTCCGACGTACGGTATGAGTGCGAAAAATGCGGAGACAGCGGTTTCGTTGACCTGAAAATGTGCGACTGTATGAAAAAGGAGCTGATCAAGGCGGGCTATGAATCCTCGGGACTCGGCGCCCTGATCCGTACGCAGTCCTTTGACAATTTTTCGCTCGACTATTACGGAGCGAAAGCCGACAACGTGGCAAAAGCAGTCGGCTTGCTTCGCCGCTTTGCCGAGGGCTTTGACGACGATACCTACGTCAATTTTCTGCTGATCGGCGGAACGGGACTCGGAAAGACGCATCTTTCTACCTCGGTTGCCAAGACCGTGATCGATCGCGGCAACGACGTGCTTTACGTTACGGCACTGGAGATGATCCGCGATTTTGAAGATAAGAGATTCGGTGACGGAAGCGGTGTCAGAAACGATCTTTGGCGTTATACCGACGTTCAGCTTCTCATCATTGACGATCTCGGTACCGAGGTCAACAATCAGTTTACGATCTCCTGCCTTTACGATGTGATCAACCACAGAATCAATCACAGAAAATCGACCTTTATCAATACGAACCTTTCGTATCGCGAGCTGGAAGCTCGGTACAGCGACCGAATCACCAGCCGTCTTCTTGGCGAATACCGTCCGATCGTTCTCGAAGGAACCGATATCCGCAAGCAGAAAATCCGACAGGGAAATTAAAGAAAGAGCGCAACCGTGAAAATCACGGTTGCGCTCTTTCTTATTCGATACTTGGAACAAAGTGATAATGAATCGTCACGCTTTGAGAAAGCACCATATAGCCTTTTTCAATGGCGTTCCATTCTTGTTGTGACCCCGTAAAATACAGGTCGGTCAGTTGACTGCAGGCGTAGAATGCGGTATCGTCAATGCGTGTGACCGAGTTCTCCATTGTCACGCTTTTCAGCCAACGGCAGGCATAAAAGGCATCCTTTCCGATTGCACTCACCTTCTTGCCCAGTGTGATTTTTTCGAGTGAGGTACCGCGAAAGGCGTTATCTCCGATCGTGGTAAGATGCTCGGGAAGTACAATTTCGGTCAGCTCTTCGCAATTTTGGAAGGCGGCGTCTTCGATCCTCGTTACACTGTCGGGAATGACGATTTTCTGCAATCCCTCGCACGCAGAAAAGGCATTCTTTCCGATCCCCGTTACGCTTCCGTCGGTCGGAAGGACACTATCGGGACAACCAAGCACGAGGGTTTTGCTCTGCTTGTCAATCAGGCAGTTTCCTTTGGCAATATATTTGGTGTTTTCCCTGCTGACCGAGATCGATGCAAGATTTGGACATTCCGAGAAGGCACAATCACCGATTTCTTGCACGCCCCCGCCAATTTTTACACTCGCAAGACTTTTACAGCCGCGAAAGGCAGACGGACCGATGCTTTGAACACTGTTTGCAAGAAGGAAGGAGACGAGCGCGGTGCAATTCTCGAAGGCAGACGTGCCGATGCTCGTTACGCTATCGGGAAGGGTCACGCTTTGGAGGGCGTTACAGTCGCGGAAGGCGCTGTCACCGATTGTAGTGATGCTGTCGGGGATTCGGATACTTTTGAATTCCGATTCCGCAAAAGCACCGTCGGGGATTTTGGTGATTGGCTTTTTTCGATAGGTGGACGGAATAAAAATCTCATCCAGATACTTTGCCGTTCCGACCTCAACCGCGTAAGTTCCGTCGGGGAGCGGTGCGTAGAGCAGTCCTTCCGTTCCGACCTCTTCGGTTTCCTCTTCGTCGGTTGTTTCCTTTTCCTCACCGTTTTCGGCACGGCAAGAAGAAAAGAGAAGGAGAAGTGTGAATAGGGAGAGGACGAGGCAGAGAATTTTTTTGAAATCTTTCATTGATCTGCTTCCTTTTTTTGTAGCTTATGCGCCGAAGAGTGCGGCAATCAGCCGTTGCGTCTGCTTTGCGGCGCAGTCACAAAGCTTGGGATAATCCATCGTTCCCGCCGCATCGTCGGCATTGTCGGAAATGGCACGAAGGACGGCAAAATCAACTCGGTTGACATAGCAGACCTGACCGATTGCCGCGCCTTCCATTTCGCAGGCAATAGCATCAAAGGTTTCGTGGATCCAACGCTTTTTTTCGCGGTCTGCGATAAATTGATCGCCCGAAGCAATGACGCCGCAGGCAAAGGGAATCGCGAGTTTCTCCGCAGTTTCGGTGATTTTTTCCACGAGAGAAGCCGATGCGGGGAGCTTTACGAGGTTGATCCCCGAGATCATTCCTACGGGATCGCCTAAGGGAGAAGTATCCATATCGTGCTCGACGACCTCGGTGGCAACGGCAAGTTCCAGAAGACCTACGCGCTCGGAGAGCGTGCCTGCAACGCCGACGTTGATAACCTCGTCAACGCCGTAGCAAAGGATCATCGTTTGCGCGCAAATGCCCGCAAACACCTTACCGATGCCGCACTGTGCGACCACGACCTCGGTGCTTCCGATG
This sequence comes from Eubacteriales bacterium, assembly GCA_045657365.1. Taxonomy (GTDB): domain Bacteria; phylum Bacillota; class Clostridia; order Oscillospirales; family CAG-272; genus HGM12713. The sequence goes on along the minus strand of JAZOSZ010000250.1, from coordinate 1,581 downwards.
CGTCCCTTGACAAATTCGATGCCACTCACCGTTTTTTTCTCGGGGCAGGCGACCATTTCCTTGATCGCATTGATTTCTACGCTCATTGCGCCAATAATTCCTACCATAATTATCCCCCTAATTCTTCGAGTTCTTCATAAATTTCAAACAAACGTTCTTCGAGCTTTGTTTTTTCGGTGTCAAGCTCGGCAAGACGCAGATAATCGGTCGCAACCTCGGTGATTTCCCGATCGATGCGATCAATCGTTTCTCCGATGCCTTCGGCTTCCTTTTCGAGCTTTTCCCGACGGTTTTGCCGACGGCGCGCCTCGGCGGCGTCTTTTTTGTTTTGCAGGTATTGTTCCTTTTGTGACGGTGCGTTCGTTACTGATGCAGTTGGTGTTTGAGACGCTCCTGCATTCGTGCGGCGCTCGCGTTCACGGCAAAGCTCTTCGTAGGCGTGTCCCGCGCTTGTAACGTGAAAATCCACGACGCCCGACGGAGTAAAGTCGAGAAATCTTGTGGCGAGCTTATCGATGAGATAGCGGTCGTGCGATACCGTAATGACCGTGCCGTCAAAGTCCGAAAGAGCTTCTTCAAGCGCTTCGCGGGAATCGATATCGAGGTGGTTTGTCGGCTCGTCAAGTACGAGAAGATTCATTTCGGAAAGAATCAGCTTGCAGAGTGTCAGGCGCGCGCGTTCGCCGCCGCTGAGCTCGGAGACCGAAAGATAGACGTCTTCACCGATGAAGCGGAAGCGGGCGAGCGCGTTTCGGATCGAAAGCTCGGTCATCGTGGGATAGGCGTTCCATACCTCATCGAGTACCGTATTGCTCGGCGTGAGATTTTGGTTTTCCTGATCATAGTAGCCGACCTCGACGTTGTAGCCTGCCTCAATATAGCCGCGTTCGGGGCTGAGCTTACCGAGCAGCAGCTTGATCAGTGTCGATTTTCCGCATCCGTTCGGTCCGACCACGAAAAGACGGTCGCCCCGCTTGACAAGGCAGGAAAGCCCCGAAAAGAGGGGGGCTGCTCCGTATCCGAAGCTCAGATCCTTCATCGTCAGCACGTCGTTTCCGCTGGCAGATGCCGAAGAAAAAGAGATTTTGATTGCCTTGGGCGCTTCCTTTGGACGCTCCAGCCTGACCATTTTATCAAGCATTTTTTGACGGCTTTCCGCCGCGATGATATTCTTTTCGCGGTTCCAGGCGCGCTGCTGCGCGATATAGGCTTCCTGACGGGCAATTTCCTTTTGCTGATTTTTGTAGTGTCGCTCCTCAATTTCACGGTCGACGCGACGCTGTTCGGCACTTTTTGTGTAATTTCCACCGTAGAGCTTGGCGCGCCGATGCTCGATCCAGAGCGTTTTCGTTGTGACGCGGTCGAGAAAATATCGGTCGTGCGAGATGACGAGCAGACATTTTTTATAGGTTGCCAAAAAACTCTCAAGCCAGAGCAGGGTTTCCATATCGAGGTGGTTCGTCGGCTCGTCGAGCATCAGAAGATCGGGCTCGCGGCAAAGCTCACGAGAAAGCGCCAGACGGGTACGCTGACCGCCGCTGAGAGTAGAGAAGGGACGACGCATCGTTTCCTCGTCAAAAC
>JAZOSZ010000249.1:0-1784 GCA_045657365.1 Eubacteriales bacterium | reverse complement strand
TAGCGGCCTTCTTCTGATGTAGGAATCAATGCAGAGCGCGGAACTAAGCATGAAAAGTTTTCGGTGGTTTTGTTCAAATCCACATGGAGTACGTCTCCGTGAGCAAAATTACTATTGCTGTTGGGGATCAAGATTTCAAGCCGATAATTCAAGAAATCATCTGTCGGTACAATGGATATCACCTGTCCCGTACCGGATATGATTCGATTTCCCTTGATAGCTTTGATCTTGGCTTGATCTCCTACGGTATAGAAGGCTCCCTTTGCTTGAGGAAGAGTGATTGATACCGTAATATCCCGGCCGCTGGTTATCAAAGAAACCAAAGGATCCCCTTCCTGAACATGCGAACCGTTTTCGGTATGTATGGCTAATATGATAGCATCCGCAGGAGCCACCAATGCTTCTCCATTGCCCAAAGTAACCAACACAGTCCCTTTACTTACATGTTCAAAAGGAAGGACAGCAACATTTTCTATTACACCTTCCGATGATGCCGTAATGGTAATATCTCCCTCCTGCTGAATTGTCACCTTGGTATTATAGCTGTAATTCAGAGGTCCCTCCTTGATGGTGGTCAACGTGACTTTCGGTGTCATGAGACGATCTACCGTCAGGGATATGGCAAAGCAGATGATCAGTACGCTGATCGTCAGAGCCAGCAGAAACAACCATTTATTTTGCAGAAGCTTTTTCATTTCACACCTCCAAGTAATCTTTCAAGCGCTCGCCAACAAGCCCGAACAGCAAGAACGGAATAATCAAGCAAATAACACCGATGGCAAAATTCGTTCCCGAGGCAGAAATGGAATTGTACAGCACACTCAGCGGATATTTTTCGGTGTTGTTCAAAAAGATCAACGGTGCTTCTACCATATTCCACGTATCCAAAAAGATCAAGAAAGCGGCTGTCATAATGGAAGGAAGCGCATCGGGAATTACCATGCGTACAAGCAACTGAAATTCACCGCATCCGTCGATCCTCGCCGCATCCAGTATCTTATTGTCCACGTTCTCCATGCCCTGCCGAAGAATGCATACACCAAGCACAGAAAAGATCTGGGGCAAAATTACGGCGCGGTGGGTATTCAGAAGTCCAAGCTTTTCCAGCAAGAGGTAGTGCGGCAACTGTACCACTTGATACGGAAGAAGAACCAGCACCAAATATACAGCAAAAATAGCATTTCCCCAACGTGACGGATATTTTGCAAGAACGAATGCCGCGGGAATGGCGAAAAGAACCTGACCAAGAGCAATCGAAACCGAAAGGAAAAGCGAGTTGAATAAGGCTCTTAAAAAGGCAGTATTGCGAAACAACGCGCTTTCGTATTGAGTGAGCGAAGGCAATTTGAAAAATGTGGGAAGACCACCCGATAATTCGTTGGGATGAACCAATGAGTTTGAGATCAGACACACGATAGGGTATAAACAAACCAATATGGCCACAATGAGAAAAGTCCACATAAGAATGGAAACGAATCGTTTCATATCACTCGTTCACCTCCACCCGTCTCTGGAATAGGAACAGCAGAAAAATCACAACTAACGTCACAATGAGGATCAGCACCGATGCTGCCGCCAAGCGATGGTAATTCAACGCATGTAAATTGTTGTTGATGAAATGCTGGATCATATAAATACTTTCATGCGGATAACTTCCCCCGATCATATATGCTTCTCGAAAGAGCTTATACGAATTAACGAGCGTTACAACCAAGCAAAGAAACATCGTAGGTACCATGAGCGGAAGGGTAATGTGAAAGAAGCAACGAGCATCTGATGCGCCA
>JAZOSZ010000248.1:0-6885 GCA_045657365.1 Eubacteriales bacterium | reverse complement strand
CGAGGACGCCGGTCCCTACAGTTTTTTTAAATTGATAATAGAAAACCTTCCGTATCGAACATTGTGTTAAACCAACGAACGTTTTATTCTTCTTCCCCCATCTTTTTCCAGCGCATGGAAGCAACGAGGCAGGCAAAGAGTCCGATGGCGGCAATGAGAAACCATACGCCGACCGTCAGACGCCAACCGATCTTCTCGGAAAGCAGTGCAATGCCGTAAGTAAAGATCGCCGCCCCCACGTGCGAGCAGGCATTGATACAGCCCGTAACGAGCGCCACGTTTCCGTATTTCTTGAATCGCTTGGGAAAATGCGAAATCAGCATAAAGTTTACTCCGTGCATACAGCCCGTGATCAGTGTCATCATCAGAATGGCAAAGATTACACCGCCGCCTTCAAAGAAAAAGAAGAGAAGAAGCGAACAAAGTGCGGCAACGAGGAAAATGAAGAAGGCACAGAGAACCTCGCTTTGGAACCATTTTCGGTAGATCGTACCCACGATCGTGACGGCAACGCCGCTGAAGATCGCAAGAGCTACCGTGCAAAAGATCGCAGTGCTGTTGCCAAGCGTAAAGACCTCGGCAAGATACGAGGGCATCCACGCCGTCACGCCGTCGCGGAGCATTCCGTGACACATCACGGCGAGCGCTACGAGAATCAGGGGCAGAAATACCGCCGAGGGAATCCGAACTTTTTTCTTGGGCGGCGCTTTTTCTTCGGTCGTTCGTACGGGCATCGCTACCGAAATTCTGTTTTTTTGCACCCCCCACGAAATACAGCCGACAATACCGACAGAGCCGCAGATGAGGAAAACGACCTTCCAAGAAGTGACCGTAATAACAAGCGGAGCGACGAGATAGATAAATACCGTGGCAAACGTCGTGCCCCAGGTAATGAAGATCTGGGCAAAATTATATTCCTCGCCCTCAAAATTTTCGACCAGAATTCGCATAATCGGCGGCCACATCATCGCCTGCGCAAATCCGTTGATTGCCCAGAGAATCGCCATGGCAAGCACCGATTGCGAGAAAAGAGGAAAGGTGAGGTTTGCGAGCGTCGAAATCAAGCTGCCGAAAAAGACCATATTTTGCGGACGGATCTTGTCGGCAATAAAGCCGTTGAGAATCTGACCTAAGCCATAGGTCACCGACAGAGAAATCAGAACGACCGAAAGCGTGGATTTTTCAAATCCCGTATCGGTGACGATTTCCTGAATGACGGCGGCAAGATTCACGCGCATCATATAGCTGGCAAAGTAAACGACGGTCAGCGCCCAGAGCAAGGGGCGTCCGATCAGCGGTTTTTTCTGAGAGAGTAGCATAGAAAACCCTTTCTTGATAAAATACACCTTATTGTAGCACGCAAAATGGGAAAAGTCAAGGTAAAGTTCAGAAATATGCGAGATCCATTGAGAAGAATGTGCGCCGAGGAGGAGAAAGCAGAACTTCGATAGGCTCGCCCTTTGGGAGAGCTCCTGCGAAGCAGGTGAGAGGGCGTGAATATTACCCTCTCCGTCACCTAACGGTGACACCTCTCCCAAAGTGAGAGGCTCGGTTTGTGCGAACATTGTGCCCCGAGGCAGAAAGGTGCGAATTCTCTCTATCCTCGGTAGGGGTCGGCGCCCACGACGACCCGTTCCGATCGTTGTGTAAAATTCTTTCTTGCGGACAGTCGAGGACGCCTGTCCCTACAGGTTTGAGGGAGAATATCGTCCGTGCGCCGAGTAATGTTGTATTGTTTTCTTTTGGTACCTTTTCTTTTCCAAAAGAAGGCGGCAGTGCCGCCAGCCAAACTCGATGATTTCGAGCACAAATGGGGGTACACAGCTCCCGAAGATTTTGTTTTGCTTGTCCGTATTGTTTTCTTTTGGTTACTTTTCTTTTTCAAAAGAAAAGTAACCGTCCCCCAACATTTCTTTGTATCTTTCGGGAATCTCTCCTTCGGTGACAAGTCCGTCGATCTCGGCGAGGCTTCCCATATTATAAAAATAGGTTTTTCCGAACTTGGAAGAGTCGCAAAGAAGCACTTTTTTTCGGCACGAGGAGAACATCACCTTGCGCAGGTTGGCTTCCTCGATCGCGCGGTCGGTCATCTGTCCTTTTTCGGAAAGTCCATGGCAGGAGAAAAAGAAGATGTCGGCGTTGATCGTTTTTACAAAGCTTTCCGCTTGCTCGCCTACGTAACAGAAGGAGCGCGTGATCATCTGTCCGCCCGTCGAAAAGGTACGGATTCCGTGCTCGGCGAGAGAAACGGCGGTCTTCGCACCGTTGGTAATTACGATCAGATCCTTGAAGCGCGAAAGGTAGGGGACGAGATGGTAGGCACTCGTCGAGCCGTCCAGCATCACTACCATACCGTCGCGCACAAGCTCCGCAGCTTTCGCACCCATAATGGATTTGACCGAGCTTTTCTCTTGCTCGCGCAAGAGAAAGGGAATTTCTCGGTCGGCAGCGCCCACGTTCAGAATTGCGCCGCCGTAGCGTTTCGTAATAAAGCCCTTGCGGTGTAGCTCGGTAAAATCGCGCCGTACCGTCGGCTCGCTCACCGAAAGCATTTTTGCAAGCTCGCGCACCGTCAGCTCGGGCGAGCGCCGCAGTTCTTCCAGAATCCGCTTCTGGCGTTCTTCAATCATCATAACTTGCGTATCTCCGTGATTATTTTTGATTATTTTGAGGAAGAAAAATGATTATTTATAAATATTCTCGTCCTCTCTTGACTTTTTGATCAATTTGTGGTTCAATTATAATATAGAAATCAAACTTTGTCAAGAGGATTGACAAAATTGAGAAAATGGATAAAAAAGATAAAAAAGAATAGGAGAAAAGCTATGAAAACTACTGCCGTTCGCCTTTACGGTGCCAACGATCTTCGTATGGAAGAATTTGAACTTCCCGAAATTACCGAGCGTGAGGTGCTTTTGCGCGTCGTGACCGACTCGCTGTGTACCTCGACCTATAAAGCGGTCGTTCAGGGAGCTGAACACAAGAGAGTTCCCGACGACGTTGCCGAAACCCCCATTATCGTCGGACACGAGATGTGCGGCGAGATCGTGAAGGTTGGTGAGGCAATCAAGGATTCGTGGAAGGTCGGACAGAAGGTTGTCATTCAGCCTGCTCTCAAGCAGGAGAATAATCACGACGTCGGATATTCCTTCCCCTATATCGGCGGTAATACGGTCTGGGCGATCGTTCCCGAAATCGTGATGGAAAAGGGCTGTATGATCCCCTACGAGGGCGACAGCTTCTTCAAGGGATCGCTGACCGAGGCACTCGGTTGTATCGTCCGCGGATATAAGGGATTCTATCACACCGATTATACCAACTACACTCGTACCGACGGCGCAAAGAAGGGCGGAAAGATCGCTATTCTCGGCGGAGCAGGACCGATGGGAATCGGTACGGTCGAGCTTGCGTTCGGCTATGCGGGCGCGTCGCAGGTCGTCGTTACCGACCTCAACTCCGACCGTCTGGCGTACGCGGAATCGAAATGCACCGTAGAGAATGCGGCAAAGCACGGTTGTGAGCTTACCTACCTCAATACTTCGACGCTTGAGGACCCCGTCAAGACGCTGATTGAAATGTCGGACGGTGGATTTGACGACGTCTTCGTCATGGTACCCGTTCCCGCCCTCTTTACGATGGCAGAAGAAATCTGCCGCTTCGACGGTTGCGTCAACTTCTTTGCAGGTCCCCCCGTACACAACCTGCCCGGCTCGCTCAATCTCTACCGTGTCCACTACGACGGAATCCACGTCGTCGGTACGGCGGGAAGTATTCCCGAGGATACGATCGATACCATTCGACTGATCGAGCAGAACGCGATCAATCCCGGTTGTATCGTATCCCACATTCTCGGTATGAACGCTGCCATTGATACGCTGATGGCAATGGCAAAGCCGAGTGGTGCCAAGAAGGTCTGCTACAACGAGCTTGATATTCCGCTGATTGCGGTCGACGAGCTCTCGGAGTGGGGCAAGAAGATTCCGATGTACGCCGAGCTTGACCGCATCGTCAAGGCAAACGGCGGTCTTTGGTGCGCCGAAGCAGAGAACTATCTGCTTGCTAACGCACCGAGAATCTGAGCGGCGATGAAGATTATTACTCTGACCCTCAACCCTGCGTTTGACGTGCATTGTTTCGTTCGCGACTTTCAGCCATATCACGAAAATCTTGCGAAGATCACGACGAGTGAGGCGGGCGGAAAGGGAGTCAATATTTCCCGCGCACTGACGGTCTGCGGTACTGAAAACCTTGCCTTGGTCGTGCTCGGAGAAGAGAACGGCGAAAGCTTTGCCCGCGCGATGAGGGAAGACGGAATGACCTATCAAACGATTTCGGTGAAAGGAAGAATCCGCGAGAACATCACAGTGCATACCGATACCGCCGACGAAACGAGAATCAGCTTTGCGGGCTTTGACGCGCCCGAGGATCTGCTTTCTCGGGTGGAAGAGGCACTCTTGCCGAGAATCGACGGCAATACGGTCGTCACACTCACGGGACGCAATCCGTCGGGCGTGAGCATAGAGGAAACGAAGAAAATGCTCCGCCGATGTGCCGAGCGCGGCGCAAAGCTCGTCATTGATTCGCGTTCGTTCAGCCTTGCCGATCTCGTCGAAATGAAGCCGTGGCTCATCAAACCCAATCAGGAAGAAATTTCCGCGTATCTCGGTCGCGAGATCGAAACGCTCGACGAGGTTGTCACGGCGGCAAAGAAGCTCCACGCAGACGGCATTGCCAACGTGATGATCAGCCTCGGCTCGCAGGGCGCAATGCTTGTGTCGGACGAGGGAATTTTTGCGGCAAGACCGCCGAAGATCGAAGCGCGCTCGACGATTGGTGCGGGAGATAGCTCGATTGCGGGATTCCTCGCCGCGTCTTCCGAGGGACAAGACGCAAAGAATTGTCTTTGCCGCGCGGTTGCCTACGGAACGGCGGCGTGTTTGACCGAGGGTACCAAGCCCCCGCGCAAAGAGGACGTCACGCGCGTGATGAGCGAGATTGTAGTGGAAAAACTGTAACAATAAAAGCCTCTCCTTCTCTCTGTCCTTTTCCGTAGGGGCGAACTGCGTTCGCCCGCGGGCGTTCACAGAACGCCCCTACTTGTCAAGAAAAGCAGACGGACTTTCGGGGCGCACAAACCAAAGGCTCCCTTGTGTAAAGGGAGGCTTATCACCGCCCGACAGTACACCAAAAAGGTGTAACACACTATACCTTGCAGAGCAAGGCGTGTGAAAAGGAGTACGAACAAATTGTCCGTACTCCTTTTGTTATTTTTTTCGGAAGGTGTTGCCCCCTGCGTGTCATCTTGAGCGGAGTCCGCCCGAGATTCCACCTTCGCTTTGCTCGGTGCTGCTTCGCAGTTCGACTACGCTACGCTTCGCTCAGAATGACACGGCGGACGCAGTCGAAACCCGAAGGGCGAACGGCAATGCCGTTCGGATCTCGCAGGGAGATTAAAACCTGCTTTATCGCAGGTACCCCTTAGGGGAGCCTTTTTGTTTGTGCGCTTACAAATAATTCTTCATTCGCTCGACCGAGTCTTCCATAAAGCGGACGGTTTCGCGTGCGAGCTTTAAGGAGCGTTCCGAGCAATTTTTGTTTTCGTATTCGTGAATGAGCTTTGTGTTTTCGGTAATGCCCATCGTCGCGCCTTCAATCATCATCTGCGCGATGTGCGAATCGGTTGAGTCCATCATCGTGTTCATCGCCATACCGACCTTTGCGCCGAGCTTCGAAAGAAGATTGTCTTCCTTGGCTTCCTCGCCCGATGCGTGAAGCTCTTTGGCGATCTCCTTGGCAAATTCCTCGTAGCGGTCCAGCTCTGCCGTCAACTCCTGACGAAGCTCCTTGCCGTTTACCTTCGGCAGAATATTTACGATCGAATCCGAACCCATTTTCATATTTTTATACAGCTCACCGAGGAATTCCTGCGTGGCTGTTTTTTCCTGTACCGTGTTCATCATATTTCTCCTTTGATAAAAATTCGGTCCGATTTTATTTTTTGCGCGAAGACCGAAAAGAATACTTGCAAAAAAGAGGAAAGTATGGTAAAATAAAAATGCAATTTTTTGAAAAAAGAGGAGCCTTTATGAACGAAAAAGAAGTCGCCGAGCTCCGTCGGAGATATCGGCACGATAAAAGTAATATTACCCACGTCCGCGGCTGTTTTGTCAACGAAAAAAAGGAAATTATTTCGGAATTTGAACAGAGCCTCGGAATGATCTCGGAAGATGATGCCGACGATATTCTCGCCGTCATGAAAAAAACAATGTCAGGCGTCATCGGACGCAATCTGCTGCCGATCGATTTTTCTACGGAGCAGGTCATGGAGAGCGAGGAGCATAAGCTTCTTTCGGTGCTCCGCGCTACCAAGTGCGCCGACGCTGACAGCCGCCGCGCCCTTTACGAGAAGATCGCGGGTTCGCTCGAACACGACGGAAGCTATATGATCCTGCTTGCACACGAGCGGTACGACGTGCCCGCACACGGCGCCGACGGGGAAGAGAAGCCGTCCGAGAGCGTCTTCTCGTATATTCACTGCGCGGTCTGCCCGATCAAGGCGTCCCGTCCCGTGCTGAGCTATTATTTCCCGGGAAACTGTATGCGAAGTATCACGGCAGATACCTCGCTGTCTTCGCCCCTTGTCGGATTTGTATTTCCTGCGTTTGAGAATGGCGGAGCGAATATTTACCGCGCGCTGTACTATACGAAGGATCTCAAAAACAATCACGCCGAGCTTGCCGACGCGCTCTTTTCTTCGACGCTTCCCATGCCCGTGTCCGAGCAGAAGGCAACCTTTGGCACCGTGCTGGAAACGGCAATGGCAGAGGATTGCAGTCTGCGAGTCGTCCGTGCCGTACATACGCAGATGTGTGCGCTGATCGAGGC
>JAZOSZ010000247.1:0-4195 GCA_045657365.1 Eubacteriales bacterium | reverse complement strand
TGGTGATGGTGATGATGTCCGCCGTGGTCGTGGTGTTCTACGTGGCAATGCTCCTCGTGGCAATGCTCTCCCTCACGTTCAAGCTCGAGCGTCACGTGACCGATGCCGTGTTCGGAAAGCTCCTCGCGCACCTTGTGCTTGATCTCGTGCGCGTCGGCGTTCGTGACGACGTGCATCGTGGCGTAATTGCTCTCACCGTCCATACTCCAGACGTGAATGTGATGTACCCCGAGAATACCGTCGATGGCAAGAAGATGCTCCTTGATTTCGTCGATGTTCACGGCAGAGGGCGTCTTTTCAAGGAAAAGATCGAGTACTGCTTTCAGATTGGTCATCGCATTGACAAGAATAAAGAGAGCTACGCCAATCGACATCAGCGGATCAATCAGCGTAAAATCGGTAAATCTCATAATAATCGCACCGACCAGAACGACTGCCCAGCCGAGTACGTCCTCCAGCATGTGCAGATTGACCGCTTTCTGATTGAGCGAGTCTCCCTCGCGCGTAAAGAACGCCGCAAGAAAATTGACGCACACGCCGACGATCGCGAACAGAATCATTCCGTTGTAGTTAATGGGAGTCGGCGCAAGAATACGGAGAATGGCGTGATAAATCACCGCGACCGAACCGAAGAGAAGAATCAACGTCGTGATGACGCTTCCGATCACCGAATATCGGGCATAGCCGTAGGTGTATTTCTCGTCGGGCTGTTTTTTGCTTTTCTTTTCCAGAAAGAAGGCGACGCCGATACTTGCCGCGTCTCCGATATCGTGAACGGCGTCCGAGAGAATCGCAACGCTTCCCGTAAAAATTCCCCCGAAAAATTCAAAGACCGAAAAGAAGAGATTTAAAAGAAAGGCGATGAGGATATTTTTTTCTGTTTTCTTTTTGCTCATTGGTTCCCCCCTGAGATCGTTTTTTCTAAAAAAAGTATAGCACGGAAAAGGAAAAATGTCAATCTGCAATTTGTAGAATATCTATTGCCAAACTGCAAAAACTAACGCTATCAAACTTGGGAGGAGAAGAGATGGAATCGATTTGGCAACAGAGCGCGCCGCGAGTGCGATTTGAATCGTTACAAGGGAAAAAAGCTACCGACGTGCTCATCATCGGCGGCGGAATTGCAGGGATTTTGTGTGCCTACAAGCTCAAAAACGAGGGGGTGGATTGCCTCTTGGTCGAAGCGACCGAGCTCTGTGGCGGCATTACGAAAAATACCACGGCAAAAATCACCTTACAGCACGGCTTGATTTATGCGAAAATGATCCGTCGATTCGGTAGCGAGAAGGCAGGTCTTTACGTCGAGGCACAGAAGAAGGCGGGGAAGGAATACGAACGGCTTTGTCGGGAGATCGACTGCGATTACGAAAGCAAGGATTCCTTCGTCTATTCTCTTTGCGACCGAAAGAAAATCGAAAAAGAGATGATTGCGTTGCGTCGACTGGGTGTGAACGCCGAAGTTTCGGATGCCCGAGAGCTTCCGTTGTCGGTCGCGGGGGCGGTGCGCGTGAAGGATCAGGCACAGTTTCACCCCTTGAAATTTCTCTGTGAGATTGCCAAAGACCTGCCGATCTGCGAGCATACGAAGGTACGCGAGCTGATGCCGTACAAGGCGCGCACCGATCACGGGGAGATCACCTACGGAAAGCTCATCGTCGCCACGCATTTTCCGATCCTCAATAAGCACGGACTCTATCCCTTGAAGCTCTATCAGCACCGTTCTTACGTGATTGCGCTGAAAGGAGCGCAAAATGTCGGCGGAATGTATGTGGACGAATCGGATACGGGACTTTCTTTCCGCAGTTACGGCGATCTTCTGCTTCTTGGCGGTGGCGGACACCGTACGGGAAAGAGGGGCGGCGGTTGGCAGGTGCTTGAAGATTTTGCAAAAAAGCACTACAAAAACGCCGAAATCGTCGCAAAATGGGCAACGCAGGACTGTATGACGCTGGACGATATTCCTTATATAGGTCAATATTCGGGAGCCACGCCCGACATGTTCGTTGCCACGGGATTTCATAAATGGGGAATGACGAATTCTATGGTTGCCGCCGACCTTCTCTGCGACCTTGTGCAAGGAAAGCACAATCCCTATGCCGCCGTTTTTGAGCCTTCACGCACGGTGCTTCATCCACAGCTTGCGGTAAACGCTTTCGAGTCTGCCCTGGGGATTCTCACCCCCACCACACCGAGATGTCCTCACCTCGGATGCGCCCTCAAATATAACCGCGCCGAGCATACCTGGGATTGCCCCTGCCACGGCTCCCGCTTCACCGAACACGGTGAGCTGATCGACAATCCCGCGACAGATGATAAAAAATGAAAACGAGAGGTGTTCCTTTGGAATACCTCTTTTTTATTATGTGAAAATTTTTTTGAATTTTTTGATAAATCCTATTGAAGTTTTTTACAAACACCGTATAATAAATATCAGAGGGAAGAAATTTCCAAAAATGATAAGAAAAAACAAGAAACGGGGAAATGGATATGAAAAAAATTTTGATTTTACAAGCAGTTTGTGTTTTTTTGGCGGCACTTCTTTTGGGGGGAGTTTTGTTTCAGTTTATTCAGCAGGAGGACGGCGTAGAGTACGTTTCGTCTGCCCAAAAAGCAAAATGGAAAAAACCGCTGCTTGAAGCACTGTCCGAAGTCCCGATTGAATATTCCGAAGCTACCATAATGCCTTCCTGCGCGGTCGGACTCCTCGAGGTTGATTTTGCGACGAAAATGCCCGAGCTGATCGTGATATATCCCGGTGGATCTGCGGGGAATTGCAGTTTTCAAATCATCTCTTTGGAAACGGGCGAGGAAATCGGGAACATTGAAAGCGGCTGGTACAGCGATTATTCGTATGGTTTTTGGGGAACGTATCGGAATCGTGAGGACGGTATGTATTCGTCAATCGGCTCATATAATCATAGGATCGGTTGGTCAACAAGAAAGCGAATGACCTCGCTTCTTGAATACAAGGAAGGAAAAATCAGCAAAACCACATCCTTCTTGACGCTGATCGACCAGACGCAGTATCAATTGGAAAATGATGACTCCTTCGAACTCGAGAACGACGCATATTTCTATCTTGACGGCAAAGAACTCGCTTCTGATGAGTATTATAACGAGTACGAAGACTTTTCTATGCAATATTTTCCCGTGGAAGATACCGAGCTTTTGACCTATCAATGGAGTGATCTTGAGGTTGAAACGAAGCAGGAAAAAATCGAAACAATGGCAGAGCTGCTTTTGAACTCTTCCCAACGTTTTGTAAAATTCTGAGGGGAAGGAAAACGGATTTTAAGGATAGGGGTAAAAACCTATCCTTTTTTGTTTCAAAAAATTTTTTATAACATTTCAGAAACAAATCAGAAGCAAAACTCAAAAATCGGTATCGTAAAATAGAGTCACAATGAAACGAAAGAACAGGAGTATTATGGAAAACAACACTTTTCACTACAATTATTCGGCGGCGAGAAACAAGGAAGTCGAAAGCATCAGAAGAAAATATATGCCCGAGGAGGAAAGTAAGCTCGAAAGGCTCAAAAAGCTTGATCTGCGCGTGCAAATGGCAGGTACGATTGAAAGTCTTTGCTTCGGTATCATAGGTGCGCTCGTCTTCGGGATCGGAATGTGCTTCTTCCTTGACGTGTTCGCAGGCGCGGCTTGGCTCTCGGTAGTTTTTATGATCGTCGGTTCTCTGATCATGATTCCTGCCTACCCGATCTACTGTCGCATTGCACGGAAAACCAAGAAAGAGCTGACCCCCGAAATTCTTCGGTTGTCCGAAGAAATTATAAAATCCGCAAAAAATTAAGGATTAACAAAACGCAAACATTTCGCAAAACAATCAAAAACAAACGATTGATATCATATAGTCACAAAATCAAAAACAGATGAAACGAGGTAATTTATGATGAACAAGAACGATCAGCAGTTTATGGCACAGAAAATTCGTACGCAGTATATGGAAAAGAATCCTTCCGAGCTTGACGAGCTCCGCGAGCTTGACGCGAAGGTCAAGCGTCCCGCCAATGCATTTGCTTATGCTTGGGGAAGCATTTCCGCCATCATTATGGGCGCAGGTATGAGCCTCGTGATGACCGATATCGGCGCGATTCTTGGCATCACCGGCGCACTGGTTCCCGGAATTACGATCGGTGCCCTCGGACTTGGCATGGCGCTTCTCACCTATCCGATGTAT
>JAZOSZ010000246.1:0-2395 GCA_045657365.1 Eubacteriales bacterium | reverse complement strand
CGCTCCCGCTTCGTTGACAATGATATATTTGCAGGGGTACGAGGTCGTTTTCAAAACGTCGGCAATAAAGATTTCACTCTCCTTCGACGCCGTACCGTTTCCGATCGCGATCACGTCAACACGATGCTTTTCTACCATTTTCTTGATCATCTTTGCGGCTTCCTCAGTCTTAAATTTTGACTTTGTGGTAGGATATACAACCGCCGTATCAAGAACCTTTCCCGTTTTATCCACCACAGCCGTCTTACAACCGTTGATATATCCGGGGTCAAATCCAAGTACCGTTTTTCCCTTGAGAGGTGCCTGCATCAGAAGATGCTTCAGATTATCCGCAAAAAGCTTAATTGCACCTTCACTTGCCGTATCAAAGAGATCGTTTCTGATTTCTCTTTCAATCGATGGGGCAATCAAACGGTCGTAACCGTCAACGATTGCCGCTTCAATATATTTGACAGCGGGACTCTTGGGATTCGTGATCATTTCCGAACAAAGATAGTTCAGAATCATTCCTTTTTCCACGCTCAAACTGACACGCAAAAACTCCTCTTTTTCTCCGCGATTAATCGCGAGAATGCGGTGAGCGGGGATTTTCTTGATATTTTCGGAATATTCGTAATACTGTGAATATACCGAATCCTCGTCCTTGATATTTTTGGTACTGAGAATTCCCGTTTCAAAGGTCGCGCGGCGCACAGTCTTACGGTAATCCGCATTGTCGGAAACACTCTCGGCAATAATATCGCACGCTCCTGCCAGCGCTTCTTGTACACTGGCAACCTGCTTTTCCTCATCCACGTATGCCTCTGCCTGTTCTTCCAGAGAAGGCTCATAACGGCTCTCTTGCGCCAGAATCAGCTCTGCCAAAGGTTCAAGACCCTTTTCCTTTGCCACAGAAGCGCGTGTTTTACGGTGAGGACGGAACGGACGGTAAATATCATCCACTTCCGTAATGGTCACGGCGTTTTCGATTGCCGCCTCAATTTCGTCGGTCATCTTTCCCATTTCGGTAATCAGATTGCGGACCTCTTCTTTGCGCTTTTCAATATTTCTCAAATAAGTAAGACGATCGTCGAGATCACGAAGCACCGTATCGTCAAGGCTTCCCGTTTCTTCCTTGCGGTAACGTGCAATAAACGGAATTGTGTTGCCCTCATCAATGAGCGCTACCGTCTTTTCCACCTGTTCTTTTTTTAAATGAAATTCTTCGGTCAGTTTTTGAATAATATCCATAAGTTCTCCGTTTGTCAATTTATTTTATTGACCGTGCCTTTCCAACACGGCAATTTCTTCCTCGGTTAAATATCGCCACTCTCCGCGCGCCAGCGTTTCGTCCAGACAAAGATTTCCAAAACGAATCCGCTCCAAGTAGACGATTTTATTATTCAGCGCCTCAAGCATCCGCTTGATTTGATGATATTTCCCTTCAATCAAGGTAATCTTTCCCTCATCTCCCGCATTCTCCAAACGAATTTTGGCAGGCTTGGTTTCGTATCCGTCTTCCAGAATCAAACCTTTTTCAAAGCGTTTAGCGTCAGAGTTGGAAATGGGAAATTTTGCCCTAAAATAATATTCTTTTTCCACATGTGTCTTGGGAGCAAGCAAACGGTGCGCAAGCGCTCCGTTATCGGTAATCAACATCAGTCCCAAGGTATTTTTGTCCAAGCGTCCGCAAGGAAAGAGATCGGTCTTTCGCATCTCACTCGGCAAAAGATCGAGCACCGTGCGTTCCCGTCCGTCTTCGGTCGCGCTGACGACACCTTCGGGTTTGTTCATCAAAATATAGGTATATTTCCGGTAGATAATTTTCTTACCGCAAACGACGACGGTGTCCGCCTCGGGATCAATTTTTTGCTCGGCAGAAGACGCCACGACCCCGTTGACACTCACGCTCCCCGCGCGAACGATTTTTTTGGCTTCGGAACGAGATGCCGTCCCCGTGATACTGAGAAATTTATCCAATCGCATCGCTTCCACTGTCCTCTCCTTTCCACTTATAACCAAAAAAACAATAACAACAAAATTGCAATTCCGCCAACGACGATAAGTCCCGCAAAAAAGCCCGCCGAAAAAGCCGCTTTTCTTTTTTCATTTTTATCCTTTGCCAAAAGAATCACCCCTGTGATATTGTTGACAAAAGAAGCTCGGTCAATTCAGGTCTTTTTGTCCTTGTTGCGAATTGGAAGCTGAGAAATCACAACTCCTGCAAAAATCAAAGTACACCCAAGATAGCCTAAAGCGGAAATATCATCCATTCCAAACACCGCACCACCAATCGCACTAAACACCGACTCGGTGGAAAGCAAAATTGCGGCAAAGGTAGGATCGGCTTTTTTCTGTGCAATGACCTGCAAGGTATAGGCAACGCCAACCGAAAGAACACCGCAATACAGAATCG
>JAZOSZ010000245.1:0-4176 GCA_045657365.1 Eubacteriales bacterium | reverse complement strand
GATCCGACTTGAACACGAAAAAACCACCTTCCTTTCCTATTACAGTGTAGAGGAAGCAAAGGAATATGCCGCAACATTGACGGCAGATGCGGTTTCGGCAATTTCGACCTTGAAGAATTCCGAGGTCTTGACTGACCTTGCCGTCTATTTGTTAGAGAGAACCTATTAAAAGCGATCAAATATAGGAGTTTTATGAGAGTTGACGTTTATCTGGCGGCGGCAGGACATACTGCCAGCCGAAAAAAAGCGCAGGACCTGATTGATGCGGGTGCGGTGAAAATCGACGGCGTGACGGTCAAAAAGGCGTCATCCGTGATCAACGAAGCCGTACCGCACGAGGTCGAGATCGAGCAGGTATTTAAATACGTCAGCCGTGGCGGAATGAAGCTCGAAGCGGCACTCGATGCCTTTCATATTAACGTCAATCGAAAAAAAGCCGTGGACGTCGGAGCGTCCACGGGCGGCTTTACCGATTGTCTTCTGCAACGGGGAGCAAGGTGCGTGATTTCGATTGATGCCGGTGTCGGACAGCTTCACGAAAGCTTGCGTGCCGATGCCCGCGTGCGCTGTATCGAGCAGTTTAATGCGAGAAATCTCGATCATAAGATCACCGACGGTCTTTGTGATGTCGCAGTTACCGACGTTTCCTTTATTTCGCAAACCTATCTGATTCCGCAGATCGCATCGGTTCTGAAACCAAACGGAGAATTCGTCAGCCTGATCAAACCGCAGTTTGAAGCAGGGAAGAGCGCCCTCGGGAAAAACGGTGTCGTCCATAACGGAGCTTACCGTTTTCTTGCCGTCAAGCGTGTGCTCGAATGTGCACAGGCAAACGGACTTGATTGTCTTGGCGTCATTCCTTCCCCTATTGAAGGCGGAGACGGAAACAAAGAATATCTCGCGTATTTTATCAAACGAGTGGCACTGGCACCGAGCGTGGATGACGCAACTTTGCGTCGGATTACGGCACGGTAACCACTCTATGAAAGGGGTAGACAACAGTGAAAAAAGTAGCGCTGATTACCAATTTTAATATTTCCGAGAAGCTTGCGGCGGGAATTCAGGTCGCAGAAAGGCTGATCGGAAGAGTCGATGAGATTATGATTCCCGTTGCCTATAAGGAGCGGATTTTGCGTAGCCAGAATCACCATAAGGAGTTTTCTTACCGTACGCCTGAAGAAATCTATGCTTCGGCAGAGCTTGTCATTGCTTTGGGCGGCGACGGTGCGATGCTTGACGTTGCCCGACGCTCGGCACCCGCGGGAATTCCGATTCTCGGAATCAATATGGGACGCGTTGGCTATATGACCGAAATGGAAATGGATGAGCTTGATCTTCTGGAACGCGTCTTTGTAGGAGATTACCGACTGGAAGAACGAACGATGCTTCGCGCAGAGGTGCTTTCATCAAGCGGTCAAAGCAAGTTTTCGGGGTATGCCCTCAACGAGGCTACGGTGACGAACGGTTCGGCGGCACGTATCGTCGATCTTGAACTTTCGGACGGTGACGAGCTGATCTATACCTACCGTGCCGACGGACTTCTCGTGGCAACTCCCACGGGATCTACGGCATATTCGCTGTCGGCAGGCGGCCCGATCGTCGATCCCAAACTTTCCTGCTTCTGCGTAACGCCGATCTGTCCGCATTCCCTTTTGGCAAGACCGCTCGTCTTTCCCGATACGGCGACGCTGAAAATTCGGAATATTTGCAATCGGGAAAAGGTACTCCACCTGACGCTCGACGGACGAGGAACTTTTGATCTTTACTACGGGGACGTCGTACAGATCACTCGCGCCTCGCGTACGGTCAAGCTCCTTCGGATGAAGGAAGAAAGCTTCTATGCGAAAATTCGGATGAAAAAATTTTTGTAAAACAATACGGAGATTATAATGAAATCGGAACGTCAAAACAGAATTTTAGAGCTTGTTGCGAAATATGAGATCGAAACGCAGGAAGAAATGATGGAGCGTCTGCGGAAGGAAGGCTATCAGGTCACGCAGGCGACAGTGTCGCGCGATCTCAAGGAATTAAAGCTTTCTAAGGCACTGACCGCACGCGGAACCTACCGCTATTGCGTCAGCTCCGGCAGAAATCATACGGGAAACGTGCGTCTCAATAACGCAATGGCAGATTCGATCGTCGGTGTCAATTATTCGATGAATAACGTCGTTATCAAAACCTACCCGGGACTTGCCCAAGCTGTGGCGTCTTCGGTGGATTCCTTGAATATGCACAATATTCTCGGATGCGTGGCAGGAGATGATACGATTATTCTCGTCACCACAGATGAGGAAAGCTCGATTGAAATCAGCACGAAAATTCGGGAGCTGATGAAAACCTTTTGATTACTTTTTGAGGTAAATTATGATTGATTCGTTGCATATTGAGAATATTGCCGTCGTCAAATCCCTCGATCTCGATTTCGGAGAGGGACTGACCGTCCTTTCAGGCGAAACGGGCGCGGGAAAATCGATCATTATCGATAGCCTGAATCTCTTGCTTGGCGGCAGAGCCGAAAAAGAACTGATTCGTACGGGCGAGAGCCGTGCCGAGGTTTCGGCGGTTTTTTCGGGACTCTCGGAAACGGCAATGACACACCTTGCGGAGCTTGGCTTTTCGGTGGACGGAGATGCAATGATGCTGTCCCGAACGATGACGCAAAACGGCTCGGGCGCACGTCTGAACGGAAGAGCCATTCCAATCTCGCTCTTGCGCGAGATCGCGGGGTCTTTGTTTAATATTCACGGTCAAAACGATAATCAACAGCTTCTGGATCCTAAAAATCATATTTCTTTGTTGGATGCTTATGCAGGGTGCGGTGAACCACGCGATCAGTATGCTGTCGTTTATCGTAAAATTCTTCAGAAAAGAGCCGAAATTGATGGCTTACAGCGCGATGTCAAGGAGCAAAACCGACTCTCGGAGATCTTTCGCTATCAGATTGCCGAAATTGATGCGGCAAAGCTCAAACGCGGAGAAGAAGAAGCACTCACCGAGCTGGCCAAAAAGCTTCGCAGTGTGGAACAGATCACCAAGTGCGTTACACTGGTGGAAAAAGCACTCAAGGGCGGAGAAAAGGGAAAGGGAGCAATCTATCTGACCGACCGATCGGCAGATGCCCTGACAGCGATTTCAGACGCACTGCCCGAAGCGGAAAGCCTTGTGGAGCGACTCAATAATATTCGTTATGAACTTGAAGATATTGCTGAAAGTGTGGCGGATCTCGATAACTTTGGCGGGGAAGATGCGACGCAAAAGCTTGACCGCGCTGAGGAACGACTTAGCGTGATTGAAAAGCTCAAACGGAAATACGGAAGCACGGTCGAAGAAATTCTCGCTTTCCGCAATGAAACGGCAGAGAAGCTCGATGCCATTGAACACGCAGAAGACCGAATCATTGATCTTGGGGAAGAGCTTCGGAATATTGAAGCAGAAGCGAACAATTTGGCGAAAACTTTGAGCGATCGGCGAAAAAAAGCCGCGAAGGGACTGACCGAAAAAATCAAGGAAACACTGTCGTTTCTCGATATGCCAAAGGTGCGTTTTGAGGTTGGAATTAAGCCAACGAAGGACTTTACAGCATACGGTTGCGATGAGGTAGAATTTATGATCGCGACCAATGCGGGAGAACCGCTGATGTCGATGGCAAAAATCGCGTCGGGCGGCGAACTTGCAAGAATTATGCTTTCGCTGAAGAACGTACTCAACGAGTGCGACGGAGTAAATACCGTGATTTTCGATGAGATTGATACGGGAATTTCAGGAAAAACCTCGCGAAAGGTCGGAATCAAACTCAAGGAGATCGGAAAAGCCGCACAAGTGCTTTGCGTTACCCATTCGGCACAGATCGCATCGCTTGCAACGCATCATCTTTATATTTCCAAACAGGAAATTGACGGACGGGTGCAGACCGAGGTCAAAGAGCTTGACGAAGAGGGAAGAGTCAAAGAAATCGCACGAATTCTCGGTGGAATCGAGATCACGGAGGTGCAACGGGAAGCCGCACGAGAAATGATCGCCGAGGGCAAAAAATATTAAAAGAAAAATAAAAAATCCTATTGACAAAGTAAATGATTTGTGGTATAATATCATCTGTTCCGAGCAAAATCGGAACAGATGTCCCCAATATCAATTTTATATGCGGGTATGGCGGAATTGGCAGACGCGCTAGATTCA
>JAZOSZ010000244.1:0-8021 GCA_045657365.1 Eubacteriales bacterium | reverse complement strand
GTGCGTGGGGCTTTGAGGTCAAGGGCAAGGAGTGCTTCACCCGTCAGGGAGAATACAGCGCCAATCTGCTCAAAAAGGTTCTTTACGGGGCAGACGACACCGTATTTACCAAAGCCGAAGCTCCGAATCGCCCCCCCATTCTCTGCCCCGGCTGTCCTCACAGAAGTGTGTTCTCGGTTCTCAACAAGCTGAAGATTCACGCGGCAGGTGACATCGGTTGTTACACACTGGGTGCCGTTGCTCCTTTGAGCGTCATTGACACGACGATCTGTATGGGTGCCAGCATTTCCACCCTTCACGGTATGGAAAAGGCAGGCGGTAAGGACTACGTAAAGAATTGGGTTGCCGTCATCGGTGACTCGACCTTCTTACATACGGGTATCAACTCGCTGATCAATATGGTCTATAATCAAGCGACGGGAACCGTAATGATTCTCGACAACCGCACGACGGGAATGACGGGACATCAGGAGCACGCCGCAACGGGTAAAACGCTTAAGGGCGAAGAAACGAATGCTGTTGATTTCGTTGAGCTTTGTCACGCCGTTGGTGTGAAGAACGTCATTGAGGTCAATGCCTTTGACGTTGCCACGCTGGAAAAAATCATCAAGGAAAGCGTTGCTTCCGACACGCTGACCGTGATTATCACGAAATCGCCTTGCGTCCTTCTGAAGGGACAAAAGTTCCCGAACCGCTGTTCCGTCAACCCCGACGCCTGCCGCAAGTGCGGTGCTTGTATGAAGATCGGCTGCCCTGCAATGACACGCGGAGAGGACGGAAAGGTCCGCATCGACGAAACGATGTGTAACGGCTGCGGTCTTTGCCAAAACTATTGTAAATTCAACGCAATCGAAACGGTGGTGAGATAAGATGACGAAAAATATTATGATCGTAGGTGTCGGCGGACAGGGTACGCTTCTCACCAGTAGAATTATCGGAAAAACCGCAATGGAGATGGGACTTGACGTCAAAATTTCCGAGGTACACGGAATGGCACAGCGCGGCGGAAGCGTTGTTACCTTCGTTCGCTTTGGCGAAAAGGTTTACGAGCCCGTCGTCGAGGAAGGTCAGGCAGACGTCGTGATTTCCTTCGAGCGTCTGGAAGCACTCCGTTATGCGCATTTTCTTAAAAAAGACGGCGTTCTCGTCGTCAATGATTGCCGCATTGATCCGATGACCGTTGTGATCGGTGCCAAGCAATATCCCACCGAAATCCTCGAGGGATTGAAGCAGACGCACGAGCTTTATGCAATTGACGGTCAGTCGATTGCCAAAGAGCTTGGCAACGCCAAGGTGCTCAACTCGGTCGTTCTCGGCTATGCCGCAAGATTCATCGGCTTTGAAAAAGAAACCTGGCTTGACGTCATTGCTTCTACCGTTCCCGCAAAAACGATTGAGCTCAATCAAAAGGCGTTCTTGCAGGGCTACGAGGCGCACAAATAAGAGAAAATAACCGTAAATTACATTGATTTTCAGGAGAATTTATTATGCTTGCAAAACAGATCACGGTATTTATTGAAAACAGAACCGGTCGTTTGTGTGAGGTTCTCAACGTCTTGAAGCAGAACAACGTCAATATCCTCTCACTCAGCCTTGCCGACACCACCGAGTACGGTCTTCTTCGTCTGATCGTAGACAAACCCGCGCTTGGCAAAGAAAAGCTGTCCGAAAGCGGTTTTTCTTCCCTGCTCTCCGAGGTTTCGATCATTAAGATCCCGCACAAGGCAGGAAGTCTGCAAGAGCTTTTGAAGGCAATCGAAGAAGGCGGGGTCAACATTGAATATATGTACGGTCTTTCGATTGAGGGGGAAGAAGCTTACGTGGTGCTCAAGGCGTCCGACGCCGCAAAGATCGAAACGATCTTCTCGGCTTACGAAATCACAACCGTCACCGACGAGCATCTGCACGGTCTGAACTAAACTGATATGATCATTGATTTTCACACCCACGTTTTTCCCGATAAAATTGCAAAAAGAACGATTGAAGCGCTTTCGGCACAAGGCGGAATTCCCGCCTCCTTCGACGGAACGGTCGCAGGTCTTCTCTACGAAATGGAAAAAGCCAACGTAGAAATCGCGGTCAATCTTCCCGTATTGACGAGTCCGACGCAGTTTGAAAGTGTCAACCGCTTTGCCGCCGAGATCAATGCGTCGTTTGCCGAAAAGACGCGCAGAATCATTTCCTTTGCGGGAATTCATCCGCTTTGCGATGCGCTCGAAGAAAAAATGAAATGGATCAAAGCACAAGGCTTCCTCGGTGTCAAGATTCATCCCGATTATCAGAACACCTATATCAATGATGAATCCTATCTCAAAATTTTCAAAGCAGCCAAACAAGAGGATCTGATCGTCATCACACACGCAGGTGTGGATGACGGTTATCCCAATTCACCGGTTCACTGCACGCCCGAACGGGTGCTTGACGTCCTTGACAAAGTCGGAAGCTTCAAGCTTATCTTAGCGCATTACGGCGGCAACCGAATGCCCGAAGAGGTATTCGAGCTTCTCGCGGGAAAAGACGTTTATTTTGATACGGCGTATCTTCTTCAGCAAATCAAAAAAGAAGACTTTCTCCGTATTCTGGAAAAGCACGGCGACGACCGCGTGTTATTTGCTACGGACGCTCCCTGGAGCAATATGGCAAAAGACGTAGAAACGCTTCGTTCTTATTCGCTACAATCAATCACCGAGCAGAAACTCTTTTCGGAAAACGCAAAGCGTCTGCTTGGAATTCAGTAAGGTGGTATATTATGGATTTTAATCAGAAAATGTTTGCGCTTGGCTCCAAGCGCTCAATCATTCGTGAAATTTTTGAATACAGCAAAATGCGTGCTGCCGAAATCGGAGCGGAAAACGTCTACGATTTCAGTTTAGGCAACCCCAGTGTTCCCGCTCCTGCGGAAGTCAACGATACGATTCGTGAGCTTCTCGATACGCAGAGCTCGGTGCTTCTGCACGGCTACACCTCGGCGCAGGGCGATATCGGCGTTCGTACCAAAATTGCCGAATCCATTCAAAAGCGTTTCGGCGTTAACTCTATCACGCCGAATCATATTTATATGACCTACGGCGCTGCCGCATCTCTTTCGATCTGTCTGACGGCAATTATGGAAGAAAACGCAGAAGACGAATGTATCGTTTTTGCTCCCTTCTTTACCGAATACCGCGTCTTTGTGGAAAGTGCGGGCGGAAAAATCGTCATCAGTCAGCCGATGCCGAAAACCTTTGCCGTAGATATTGCCGACTTTGAGTCAAAGATCAACGAGCATACGAAAGCCGTCATCATCAACTCGCCCAACAATCCCAGCGGCGTGGTTTATACCGAAGAAACGATCAAGGCGCTCTGTGAGGTGCTTCGCAGAAAATCGGCGGAATTCGGTCACATAATCTATCTGATTGCGGACGAACCCTACCGTGAGCTTGTCTATTCCGACGTAACTGTTCCCTATCTGATGAACTACTACGAAAACACCTTCGTTTGCTATTCCTATTCAAAATCCCTCTCGCTCCCCGGAGAGCGAATCGGCTACGTTGCCGTTTGTCCTGCGATGCAAAACGCAAGTGATATTTATCTTGCCATCTGCGGTGCAGGTCGTGCTCTCGGTTACGTCTGTGCCCCCAGCCTCTTCCAGCAGGTGATCGCACGTTGCGTAGACGCGAAGGTCAACGTGGACGTTTACAAGGAAAATCGCGACCTTCTCTACGACAATCTGACGGCATACGGCTACGAATGTGTCAAGCCCGACGGTGCCTTCTACCTCTTCGTTAAGGCACTTGAGGACGATGCTACGGCATTCTATGAAAGAGCCAAAGCGCACGAGCTTCTCGTGGTTCCCTGCGACGATTTCGGCGTTACGGGATATATCAGAATCGCCTACTGCGTCGATAAGCAACGCGTACTCAATGCACTTCCCGCATTCGAGGCGCTTGCCAAAGAATATAAAGCATAAAAAAAGAACGCCATCGGCTGAGCCGATGGCGTTCTTTTTATCGTTTACTGAAGATCGTCCTTGTTCTTTCCAAACTTAGTGAGAGTTACAACCATTCCGCCGAGTGCGAAGAGTGCAATGGCGTTGGGAAGAACCATCAGGTTGTTGAACATATCGGTCAGCTCCCAAACGAGATTGTTCTGGAAGACCGAGCCGAGGAATACGAAGACGATTGCGATGATCGAATATACGGTAACAGACTTCTTGCCGAAGAGACTCGTGAAGTTAACCTTACCGAAATAGTTCCAACCGAGAATGGTCGAGAAGGCGAAGAAGAACAGACATACAGCAACAAAGACGTTTCCGATAATCTGACCTGCCTGGGCACCGAAGAGCTTAGCAAAGGTCATACCAAACGCGGTCTGTGCCATCGTTGCATTGGAAATACCTGCATTGCCAAGCGCATAGGTTTCGGGGGTAATCGTTCCATTACAGTAAAGCGTCGAGATCACGACGAGAGCCGTCATCGTCAGAACCACAAAGGTGTCGATGAACACACCAATCATTGCGGAAGTTCCCTGATCGTGAGGCTTCTTAACGTTTGCCAAAGCATGTGCGTGAGGCGTCGAACCCATACCTGCTTCGTTCGAGAAGAGACCGCGCTTGGCACCCTGCGTAATTGCTTGAGCAATTGCCGCTCCGAAGGCACCTCCAACGAGGGACTGAGGCTGGAACGCATACTTGAAGATCATACCGAACGCCTTAGGAAGATCGGTCACATTGAGGCAAAGAACAAACAGACCGCCAGCGATATAAAGCAGAGCCATAATGGGAACGAGCTTTTCGGTAACCGATGCCAAGCGCTTGACACCGCCGAGCAGAACGAATCCTGCGATTGCCGCAACGGCAGCACCAACGATGACCGATACCCAATTCAACTGCATTCCTGCAAATTTAAAGCTTGCATCAACACCGAACGAGTTAAAGACGTTCGCAAAGTTCGATGCGATCGAATTGGACTGAACCATAGCGCCGACAAATCCAAGTGCGATGATCGAAGCAACCGAGAAAAATCCTGCGAGGAACTTTCCGAACTTGCCCTTGAATGCGGTCTTAATGTAATAGATCGGTCCACCTTCGACCGAGCCGTCGGGGTTAGTAACGCGCGTCTTCTGTGCGAGAACTGCCTCTGCGTAAATCGTTGCCATGCCGAGGAATGCGATCACCCACATCCAGAAGATCGCACCAGGACCGCCAATGAGGATTGCGCCGCAGGCACCGACGATATTACCCGTACCGACCTGAGCCGCAATCGCGGTAGCAAGAGCCTGGAACGAAGACATACCGCTTTCATTCTTCTCGCCCTTGAGTTTGATGTTTCCGAATACGTTCTTCATACCTTCACCGAAGCAACGTACCTGTACGAATTTCGTACGAATAGTGAAATAGAGACCTACACCGACCAGAAGAATAATCAGGATGTAGTTGGATAAGTACTTGTTAATGTTACTTACAATTTCAAGCAAAAAATCCATAGTTTTTTCTTTCCTTTCTGTTGATAAAAATAAAATGATGAATAAAATGAAAAAGTCACCGAAAAAATCGGTGGCTCTGAAAATGAGTATTAGCAGGGATACACAAAAATCGTGTATGTTCTGCCTCTGTCCTCTTGCCTGAGAGATTCGGTCGACTTGCGCCCACCTTGCACCTTCGGCACCCACTCAAGGGATTCTCCAGAGCTCCTCGGTAAACGGTCTTGGGGATGTGAACCAATTCCGAATACGTCTTAGGAAAATATTCAATAACGAAAACATTATAACACACCAAAAAGAAAAAAGCAATACTTTTTTTACTTTTTTTCGAAAAAATTGCCGTAAAAACGGCAATTTTTTCAAAAAACAACGTCAAATCGTTTTTACAAGCTCGGAAAGCTCTTTTCTCTTCTTCGGGCGCAAGGGATCGCCCTCTTTGGCATAGCCGAGGGTAATCACAAGTCGTACCTTTCCCTCAATTCCGCAGATCGCCCGAATCTTTTCATCGTCGAGCCAACCGAGAATGCAGGTAGAAAGTCCCTGTGCCGTTGCCTCGGCGGTCAGATATGCTGCCACGATGCCGATGTCGATTGAACGGTAATCGTTCTTTTTCACTCTTGCCCCAAGCGCCGCCGTCGGAACGTATGCCTCTTCGGAAATCACGATCATCACGGGCGCATCGGCGGCAAATTTATTCATTCCCATTCCCATGACGGTAGACGCCACTTCTCTTGCCTTCTCCCCGTGACAAACCGTCAGAAAATAAGGCTGTCCGTTACACGCCGAAGGTGCTAAGCGCGCCGTAGCAAGAATTGCATCGAGCTTTTCCTGTTCTACTCCTTTTTCTTTCTCATAACTTCGGCAGGATTGCCGATTTTCTGCAATTTCAGTAAAATTCATAGTCTTCCTCATTTCATCAATTCATCAATAATCGTTGATACGCATTCTCCGCCACGTGGGCAATCTTTGCCCGCTCCTCGGCACTTGCCGTTTTCAGTTTTTTCTTTTTGGGAAGCCCCCATACGTCAAACCACGTCGGTCCGAGCCATTCGTCGGACGCACAGTCTTCGTACACGCCCCACAAAATCGAAAGGCAAGCACGCTTCGGCTTCATAAAGATCACCTTCATCGGGTGCTTGATCAGTGCGAAGATCGGCTTCGGGTAATGTGCGGTAATATTGGTAAAGCTGATTCCGGGATGTGCAATACAAAACCGAACTCCGTCTTCCCGCTCTGCCAGCGACAAAAGGCTGTAGGTCAGATAGCGCTTTGCATTTCCGTAAACCTTTGAAGCTTTGCTCCTCGTAGAAAAATCAATATCCGAAAGATCGATCTTCGAGTAGTTATGAGCAATACTGCCTACGGCAATCACCCGTCCGCCAACCTCACGAAGCCGGGGCAAAAGCTCGCGAATCATATAATAGGGGGAAAGGAAATTGATCTGAAAGACGTTATCGTAGCCCGTATCGCAAATGGTTCGCGGAATACTGTACGCCCCCGCATTGTGCAGAAAAACGTCGATTTTTCTTTGCTTCAAGTCTTCCGTCGCACGCTTGACCGAAGAAAAATCCGAAAGATCGACCGAAATACACTCGATCTCGCGTCCCGCAAATTCTCCCAAAAGCTCGTCGCGAAAGGCTTGCGATCGCTCGGCATTGCGGTCAAGTAAGATCAGATCCGCACCAAGAGAAGCAAGATTCCGACAAAGCTCTCTTCCAAGTCCGCCCGTCGTTCCCGTGACGGCAATCCGCTTTCCGACAAGCTCCTTGGTGTTTTGTTGGATCCAAGTCTTGGTCGTCATGCTTGATTCCTCTTTTCTTGTGCCAATACGAGAACTCCCTCTTTTTTCTTTTTTGCGCGGTATTCACTCGGTGTCATTCCCATTTGCTTTTGAAAGGCTCGGTTAAAGGTTCTCAGCGTATTGAAGCCGACAGCTTCGCTGATCTGCGTTACGCTGTCGTCACTTTTGACGAGCATCTTGCACGCCGAAGAAACACGAAGCGAATTGACGTAATCGTTAAATCCGATATGAAGTTTCTGATTCATCACGTGCGAAATATAATATTTGCTGACGTGCAATTCTCGTTCCAAGTGTTCGAGGGAGAGGTTGGTATCAAAATGACGGGTACAGTAGTTGAGAATACTGTCGAGTACCTGATGATCTCCCCGTTGCGTATCACGAAGCTCCATTTTTTGCAGAAGCTTGCAGAAAAAGATAAGCAGATATCCGCGAAGCATCGTCTCTTGAAATGCTTTTTTCTCTTCTTTCTGATGATAGGTATCCGAAATCCGATAAATCAGCTCTTGCAATTCGGAATCGTTCGCCACGCCCGAAATAACGTTTGAGGCAGGCAGTGCCTCGGTAAACTGTCCAAGTAGCTCGGGAATCAATTCAGGGCTGACAAGCAGAAGAACATAGTTTTCTCTCTCCAGACATTCAAAACTGTGAATCTGATTGGGAAATACCAAAAGGACGTCTCCCGACGTTACCTCATATTCCTGACCATCTACCGTTGCTTTCGTTTTCCCTTCCAGCAAAAAGGCAAGCTCGATATGATAAT
>JAZOSZ010000243.1:0-11240 GCA_045657365.1 Eubacteriales bacterium | reverse complement strand
GCTTTGCGTGCGGATTAAATCCCTTCGTGTACCATACAGGCAAACAAGCACGCGTCAGTACGCGCATAAACGTACGTTGAAGATCAAGGTGAGAAATATACTGAAGACTTCCTACCTTGCGGAATTTGAGACGTACCGTTCTCGGACGTTCAAGCTCCGGCAAGGATAGAATTCTCTTTTTTTCCTCTAATTTGCTTAGTTTTTTGCTTTGGGACAACACGTGCGCTCACCTCCCATTTTATTTGCTCCGCAACCGCTGCACTTTTCGCGGCAGTTGGGCGTCGTTGCTTCGGCATACGCACGGTCGCGCTCCTTGCGCAAGAACTCCTTGCTGACACCACAGTCGATAATATCCCACGGCAATACTTCGTCGAGCCCCCACGCACGGTTAGCGTAAAAGGCAGGATCGATTCCCGTACGTTCAAGAACGGAAATCCAACGGTCGTAATCAAAGCATTCATCCCAGGAATCAAAGCAAAAGCCTTCTTTGCAAGCAAGCTCAAGCGCAGGCGCCAAACGGCGGCCGCCTCTTGCCAAAACCCCCTCAATACGGCTGACCTTAGCATCGTGATGCGTATAGCGAATCTTTTTATCGGTAATTTTACTACCGAGATATTCCTGTTTTTCGGCAAGTTGATCAAAGGTATCCTGAGCTTCCCATTGGAACGGAGTGAAAGGCTTGGGAATAAAGCAGGAAACGCTGATCGTCACCTGCGGTTTCTTAGCGCGATTGCGGTTCGGCGTCTGATAATACGCGTCAATTACGTGCGAAGCCAGCTCCGCAATTCCCGCAATATCGTCCATCGTTTCGGTGGGAAGTCCCGACATAAAGTAAAGCTTGACCGTGTTCTTACCTGCTTCAAAGGCAACCTTCACCGCGCGAAGAAGATCTTCCTCGTAGACGTTTTTATTGATAACGTCACGCAATCTCTGCGTTCCCGCTTCTGGGGCAAAGGTCAGCGAAGAAGAACGCACCGTAGCAATCTTGTCCATCAGCTCCTTCGTAAAGCTATCGACGCGGAGCGAGGGAAGCGAAAGGCTAACCATATTCTCGTCGGTCCACGCCAGAAGCAGATTGCAAAGCTCTTCGAGCTGCGTATAGTCGCTGATGGAAAGCGAGGTCAACGAAATTTCATCATATCCCGTGGATTCAAACAGACATTTTGCCTGCTCGTTGAGCACCTCGGGGGATTTTTCACGTACCGGTCGGTAAATCATTCCCGCCTGACAGAACCGACAACCGCGGATACAGCCGCGGAAGACCTCAAGCATCACTCGATCGTGCACCGTTTCAATATACGGCATAACGACCTTTTCGGGAAAATATGCCGTATCCATATCTTTGATAATTCGTTTATGGATCTTCGTGGGGATATCGTCGTAGATCGGCGTATATTCCTTGATTGTTCCGTCCTCGTTGTAGGTTACTCGGTACAAGGAAGGCACATAAATTCCTTCGATCGAGCGCGCCGCCTCGTGAAGATAGTCCGCTTTGGTATATCGTCCCTCTTCTTTCATTCGGATATAAAGGCGACAAAGCTCGGGGAGCATTTCTTCACCTTCTCCGATATTGAACAAATCGAAAAAATCTGCGACAGGTTCGGGATTATAGGCACAAGGTCCTCCGCCAATGACAATCGGCATACTGTCGTCACGATCTTCCTGACGCAAAGGCAATCCCGCGAGCTCCAACATATTCAGAACGTTGGTATAGCTCATTTCATACTGAAGCGTAAAGCCAATCATATCAAATTCCGAGATAGGATCACCACTCTCACACGCACAAAGAGGCAGATGATGCTCGCGCATCTTTTCCTGCATATCGAGCCACGGGTCGTAGACTCTTTCGCACCAGATATCTTCTTCGCGATTCAAGACTCCGTAGAGAATACGCACGCCGAGATTGGACATCCCGATCTCATAAGTATCGGGAAAGCAAAATGCAAAACGCGCTTTGACTTTATTTTTATCTTTGATAATCTGACCGTATTCTCCGCCCGAATATCGACCGGGTTTCGATACTGCTTTCAGGATATTGCTGATATTTTTGTTCATGATTTTTATTAGTTTCCTTTTTTCTTTTTTCGTTGCGTATTTTCCCGCTGCGTTTTCTTTTGCCACTCACCACGGCAAGCGTCAACTGAAAAATATTTTTTCGAGGGAATCATCACAAACGTCGCCAATACGAGAATCAGATTGATAAATATGCCCCAAAGAATAAACCAGTACTGATTCAAACGATCAATCTGACCAAATCCGATCAAAAGTCCGATCAATACGGCGCCGAGTACCCCAAAGACTCTCAAAACGCGACGGTTGATTCGACGAATCCGAACCAGTGCTTTACTCCAGATCAGTGCTTCCGCCAATTTAAATCGGGAAGCGACCGTCAGCACCGTCATCTTTGTTTCACGGCACGAAGCTCTCTTTTTTACAGGTTCTGCCGAGGAATTCAATTCAGAAATTCCCTCGTGAATCACACTGATCGGTGCGTTGCCAAAGCTTCTCAACGACGAAACTCTTGCCGCACTGATCATTGGATCGAAGGTTTTGATCATACAAGAAACGCCCTTTTGATGTAACCGCTCTGTCAGCATCTCAAAAATCGGTTCTGTCTGATAGCGCACACTCATTTTTGCGGAAATCTTACCGTCCAACGAAATATAGATCGTAATTCTTCCCGATGTTTCTTCAGCACTCGGAAAATTCAATCCGTAGCGCTGCATAAATGCCGCATCCCCCACAAGAATCGTATGCTTTTTCTCAACGATTGCTTCCACGCCGCCGCGAAGCAATCTGCGAACGCGAATTTCACGGAAACGGTATTCCTCGGGAATCGCGGAAAACGCCTCGGACAAAGGACCGCCAATCGTTGCATACAGACGTTCCAGACAGCCAAGAACCGTTGTCATTTGTTTTTTATCATAAAAAGCAATGCCCGTATCACTCGTCGTACATTGACGGAACAGATGTACGTCCTCAAAAATCAGCGCATCGGTCTCCGAAAGCTCGTCGATCATTCCCTGATTCATCAACGCGATCTGACGTCTTGACAAACGCTCCGCCGAAAGCCACAACGGGAAGCAAACGGCAATTGCTGCACCCATTGGAAGAATTGCCATCAACATCGACATTGCCGTCAAAATCGTAATCGAAAGCTCTCTGTGTAAGAGCATCGTAACGACCGCCGCAATTACGCTAAAAAGCAAGGCAGGAATCAAGAATACGCCCACCATCTTCGATCCAAAGGCGTCTTCTCTGACAGAACGGAAAAATCCGTGAGGAAATTCGCAAGGTTCGGGGACAGCAACACTTGCTTCCACGGAATAGCCGCTTCTTCGCATCTTCTTCATAGAAGACTCTTCACTCTCACATTGACGCAATGTATATTTGGTACGGTCGGATTTCTCGGAAAAGACAGCAAATATTTTCATTTCACGGGAAAGGATCAGATATTCTCCGATTGCCAAAAGGAGCAAGAAGAGTGAGGTCAGAAAATGGAATGGCGCTACCCATTCGCGAATGGTAATATAGACAACAAGATCGTACGCTCCCGTACAAATCACCGAAAGGACAGCCAAGGAATATAGGTTCGGATGCAGACTGAACAAGCGAAGTGCGCCTTCCCCCATTCGTTTTCCAAAAGCAATCGTACAAATCAGAAGGATCTGAAATCCCATCAAAAGATACGCACCGATGTATTCCTGATAATCAAAAATCCCCTCAAAAGGAACGTCAAGCATCGGCAAGGTTTCATAGAAGAACAAGATCAGCGCCCCCAAAACAACACCAAACAAGCGCAAAAGTGCCCGAAATTTTTTTGTACGATACGAAAGAAGCACTTGCTCGGTTTGCTCATAGCTTTCATATTCCGAAAGTTCTTCTGCCACGGGAATTTCCTCTTCTTCCGGAATCTCTTCCTTTTCCCATTCGTCGGTGCAATCGAACTGAAGCATCAAATCATAGGCAGAGGCATCTTCCGCTTCGGGCATCGGATTGAGGGCAGGTGTCGTATATTGATTACCCGAAAGAAGTTTTTCTGTTTCTTCGGGAATTTTCTCGGAATCCGCGAGCTCGGATGATTCCTCTCGGGCAACCAAACTACGCTCCTTCTCTTCTACAAACACAGGTTCGGTGGAATAATCTCTTAAAATCAACCCGTTTTGTCCTTCTTCGACTCTCGGAAGAATTTCATAAACCAATGATTCCTCTTCTTCGCTCACATAGTCGAACGCAAGAGATTCCACGAGCGTGAGGTCTTCTTCGGGTTCTGTTCCCTCTTCTTCGATCGGCACAATTTCTTCGATCTCTTCGGAAACGTCTTCTGTCGAAGCAAGCGCTTCCCAAGGCGCCAAATCATCTTCGGGGTCTTCCAAAAGAGAATTCTCTTCAAGTTCTGAGGATGCTTCGCTCGTTTCGATCTCTTCGGTTTCTTCCTCGAGTTCTTCTTCAAGCGCCTCTGTTTCTTCGATGGCTTGGGTTACCTGTTGCAGAAAATCATCATCAAGAGCATACGCATCATCTTTATTGCTCTCAGAATCTTCCGAGAGGTCTCCAAACTGCTTTTGAAGCTGTGCCTTCAGATGTTCTTCCGAAATCGGTGCGATAACATCTTCGGAAAAGAGAGTCTCTGCCTCCGAAGGCTTCGTATCGTTCACCGAGTCCTTTAACATTTTCAAAATGTCATCAATCGTTTGTTCTTGCTTCATTCTAATCTCCTAAATCGTCTTCGTTTTATCGGTCGATTCATGATTTCTTTGCCGTGCGATGCTGACGGGAAATTTCGGCAAGCAACACTGCTGCCGCCGTGGATACGTTGAAGGAATTGACTTTTCCGTACATCGGAATAGAAACGATAAAATCGGCTTTTTCCTTAACCAGATGCGAAACGCCTTCCCCTTCACTCCCCATTACCAGAGCGCAAGGACAGTCAAAATCAGTTTCATAATACGAGCTTCCGCCCGCTTCTGCCGCAAAAATCCAAATTCCGTCCTTCTTCAAGCGATCAATCGTAGCGGCAAGATTTGTCACCTTTGCCACCGCCAGATGCTCGATTGCTCCGCACGACGCCTTGGTGACGGCAGGCGTCAATCCTACGGCACGGCGCTTGGGAATAATCAAGCCGTGTGCCCCAACACCTTCGGCGCAACGAATCAGTGCTCCGAGATTATGCGGGTCGGTGATTCCGTCTGCAATCACGAGGAACGGCTTTTCTCCGCGTTCGGAAGCAATCTTCAAAAGGTCGTCTACCGTACAGTAGTCCTTTTCCGCCGCCATTGCCAGAATTCCCTGATGTACTGCAAAGTTCGACATTTTATCAAGCTTTGCGCGATCGGTCTCTACTACGGGAATATGTCTCTCAATTGCTTCCGCGACCAAGACAACGATCGATCCCTCACGCTCTCCGCGCTGAACAAAAATCTTATCGATATCACGACCCGATTTGAGAAGCTCACGCACGGCGTTTCGTCCGATCACCAGCCCTTCCGTCGCAATTTCTTCCTCAAAATTTCTCGTCTGATTCAACGGACGGCGAACTTTGGATTCATTATTTTTTTTGTGAAAATCCTTTTTATTTTTCTCCATGATTTCTCTCCGTATTGCAATAAATATACTTATTTTAATTATATCACAAAAAAACTTTTTTGTATATAGAAAATTCACTGTTTTTCTTCTTTTTTTGTACTTTGTGTAAAAAAAACGGACACGGCGTTTTGCCGTGTCCGTTTTCCTCGGAATCAACCCATCGTCGAGTAGTTGGGAGCTTCCTTGGTAATATTGATATCGTGAGGATGAGATTCCTTCAGACCTGCGCCCGTGATGCGAACGAACTTCGCATTATGACGAAGGCTTTCGATGTCACCCGTTCCGCAGTAACCCATACCCGAACGGAGACCGCCCATCAACTGATAGATCGTATCTGCCAGAGCACCCTTGAAAGGCACGCGGCCTTCCACACCTTCGGGAACAAGTTTCTTGTTGCCTTCCTGGAAATAACGGTCCTTCGATCCGCTCTCCATTGCCGCGAGCGAACCCATACCGCGATAAACCTTGAAGCGTCTGCCCTGATAAAGCTCTTCGCTTCCGGGACTTTCTTCACATCCCGCAAACATCGAACCGATCATAACGGCGCAAGCACCCGCGGCAAGAGCTTTCACGATATCACCGCTATACTTCAAACCGCCGTCGGCGATGACGGGAATATTATACTTGTCAGCAATCTCTGCCGCATTACAAATCGCGGTGATCTGAGGCACACCGATACCTGCAACGACACGGGTCGTACAAATCGAACCGGGACCGATACCAACCTTAATGGCATCAGCGCCTGCACGAATCAGATCTTCTGCTGCTTCGCCCGTAGCGATGTTACCTGCAATGAGCTGGCACTCGGGGAATGCATTCTTGACCTCGTAAATCTTATTCATAATACCCTGCGAATGTCCGTGCGCCGAATCCAGAACAAGATAATCGGCACCGGCAGCAAGAAGCTGACCTGCGCGATCGATGGCGTCCTTCGTTACACCGATTGCCGCACCGCAGATCAGTCTGCCGCGAGCATCCTTGGCGGAATTGGGGTATTTCGAAGCTTTTTCAATATCCTTGATGGTAATCAGACCCGTCAAAACATTATTTGCATCAACGAGAGGAAGCTTTTCGATCTTGCGCTTACGAAGAATTTCCTGTGCCTCGGCAAGCGTCGTACCCGTCGGAGCCGTGACAAGATTTTCCTTCGTCATAACGTCAGCAATCCGACCGCTGAAATCGGTCAGGAAGCGCATATCGCGGTTGGTAATAATACCGATAACTCTCTTCTGATCGTCACAAATCGGAACACCGGAAATTTTGAACTTACGCATCAACTGCTCTGCTTCATAAACGTAGTTATCCGCGCCGAGGAAGATCGGGTTGGTAATAACGCCGTTCTCGCTTCTCTTGACTCGATCCACCTGATCTGCCTGACCAGCAATCGACATATTTTTATGAATCGTACCTGCGCCACCTTCACGTGCAATTGCAATAGCAAGATTGGCTTCGGTAACCGTATCCATTGCCGCACTCATCAGAGGAATATTCAAAGTAATCTTATTGGTCAAGCGAGTCTTCAGCGAAACGTCTGCCGGAAGAACGTCACTTTTTGCAGGCACCAACAAAACGTCGTCAAAGGTCAGCGCCTCGGGTAAAAATTTAGAGCTGTAATCCATAAAAATTCAAACCTCCCTTGTTTTTTGTCTTCTTATTTCACCATCAAGCATCATCGAACACTATGATTATCAAATATTATATCAAATTCCACAAAAAATGTCAACCGTTTTTTTGTCTCATTTTTGAATTCTTTTCATTTTTTCCGTCCCCACAAAAAAATTCTTCTTTCAAAACAAAAAAATTGTGATTTTTGTGCATAAAATAGCATAGATTTTCCTGCAAAGAAAACGATTGAAAGGTGAGATTGCCGATGAAAGCCCGTATTGATAAAAAAAGAAACTATCTCCCCCATTTTTTTCTGTTCGTTCTGACTTTTTTGGTATTACTCAGCATACTGATCACACTTGGTCGTTTTCTTTCCCCCCACACCAAAACAGTTGTGGAAGAAGTGACTCCAAAGAGCGCCCTCCCTACCGTCATTCTTGATGCGGGACACGGCGGTGAAGATGGCGGAACCGTCGGCATCAACGGGATTTATGAAAAAGATCTGAACCTGAAAATTACTCTGCTTCTGGATGAATGGCTCCGTGCCGAGGGAATTTCGACCGTTCTCACCCGAACCGAGGATATTCTTTTATATGATAAAAACTCCGATCATTTCGGTAAAAAGAAGGTACAGGACCTTGCCGCAAGACGTAAAATTGCCGAGCAATATGATAACGTAATCCTCGTCAGTATCCATATGAACGCCTTTCCCGATGGCAGATATTCGGGTCTTCAGGTGTATTATTCCCCAAACAACCCCTCATCGCAATCACTTGCTTTAAAAATTCAAACCCTGACACACGAGCTTCTGCAACCTGAAAACACCCGAAAAATCAAATCTGCCGGAGAAAACATCTATCTTCTCGATCGCATTTTCTGCCCTGCCGTTCTCATCGAATGCGGTTTTCTTTCCAACGCGCAGGAGTGTGCCAAGCTTTCTGAAGAAGCGTATCAAAAAAAACTTGCCTTCTGTCTCTATCAAAGTATCGTAAATTATTTGAAGGAAGATGCGAAAAATCTGTCGTAAGTCCTTGATTTTTCCCCTCGGATACTGTATAATATAAATATAAGTAATTTGTTTCGGGGGTGCTGATGAAAGGCGTTAAAACCGTTTATGTTTGTTCCGAATGTGAATATGAAAGTCCGAAGTGGCTCGGCAAATGTCCTCGTTGCAATTCGTGGAACAGCTTCGTCGAAGACGCAGTAGAAAAAGAAGCCTCACCTACTGCCACTGTCCAGCGTCCTTCGATTGCGCGAAGCGGGGAAAATTTCGCTTCGCCTTTTTCCGAGCTTGAAGCCGTCGACTATCTTCGTTCGGGCACGGGACTTTCCGAGCTTGACCGTGTCCTTGGCGGCGGACTTGTTTCGGGTTCGGTGGTTCTTCTCTCCGGGGAGCCGGGAATCGGAAAATCCACGCTTCTTCTGCAGATTTGTGACACTCTTGGTGCCGACAAGACCGTACTTTACGTTTCAGGTGAGGAATCTCGCAGTCAGATCAAGCTTCGCGCAGAAAGGTTAAGTGTGAAGGGAGCAAAGCTTTATATTCTGACCGAAACCAATCTGGAGCATATCCTCGAAGAAGCGAAAAAGATCAAACCTGACGTCATCATTGCCGACTCGGTGCAAACCCTCTATTCCGAGCATATTACCTCAGCCCCCGGTAGCATTACGAATGTCAAAGAAGTCGCAATGGCATTTATTGCAAAAGCAAAATCCGAAGGAATTTCGGTCATTCTTGTCGGCCACGTCAATAAAGAAGGCGGCATTGCAGGTCCGAAAGTCCTTGAACATATGGTAGATGCCGTGTTGAATTTTGAGGGCGACCGCCGTCAATCCTACCGCATTATCCGTGCCGCTAAAAACCGTTTTGGCTCCACCAATGAAATCGGTGTCTTTGAAATGACCGACACGGGACTTCGCGAGGTTCCAAATCCCTCGGAGATGCTCCTTGCCGACCGTCCTGTGGGAAGCTCCGGCAACTGTGCCGTCTGTACAATTGAAGGCACACGCCCGCTTGTTGCCGAAATTCAGGCGCTTGTTACCCAGACCGCCTTCCCTGCACCGCGTCGTACTGCCAACGGAATGGATCATAACCGTGCATATTTAATTTTAGCCGTGCTGGAAAAGCGGCTTGGGCTAAAATTTTCTGCGAATGACGTGTATCTGAACGTCATCGGCGGAATGCATCTGGATGAGCCTGCCACCGATCTTGGCGTTGCACTGGCACTGATCTCGTCACTGACCGACCGAGTCATTCCCGACGATCTGATTGCGATTGGTGAACTCGGACTTTCAGGTGAGGTTCGCGGCGTCGCCAACATTGAAGGACGCGTTCGCGAGGCGGCACGTCTTGGATTCACCCGTGCGCTCGTTCCTCAGCACAATCTCGCGGCGTGTGAAAAAATCAAGGGAATCGATATTATTCCTGCCAAAAACGTATATGATATTTTGAAATTTTTAAAGCCGAAGTCTGAATAAAAAAAGAGGTACAAAATTATGGAACTTGAATTCCCAAAATCTTCTTTTGTCCTGATGGGACAGTCGAATATGGCAGGGCGCGGACTCCTTTCCGATGTCGAAAAAATCGAGAACGAGCTTTGTTATATGTACCGAATGATGCACTGGATCCGTATGGAAGAGCCGATCAATATTGATGCGCCTTTGGTTGATGAATTTGGTAGCGGTGTCGGCCTTTCGGCAAGCTTTGCCGATCTGTATGCCAAAACCTACGGTGAGTCGGTGGGGTTGATTCCCTGTGCCAAAGGTGGTGCAAAGCTTTCTCTTTGGATGCCCGGAACGCCTCTGTTTGAGCAAGCGGTACTTCTGACCAAATTTGCAATGCAGGAAACCGAACTAAAAGGAATTCTTTGGCACCAAGGAGAAAGCGATTGCCGTCTGCAAGCAGATTTTGACGCATATCCCGAGCGCTTTTTGACGATTCTCACAGAATTCCGCAACCGTATCGGTCGTCCCGACCTTCCCATTGTCATCGGAGAAATTTCCAATCACATTTCCGACCGTTGGGGACGCCTTGCGGGATATCAAAAGCTCAACGACACGCTTCATAAGCTGGCAAAAGAACTGCCGAATTGTGCGATTGTCGATTGCGGAGAACTTCCCTTAAAGCCCGACGGAATTCATTTCAACGCAAAATCCTTGCGTAAAATGGGAACGATGTATTTTGATGAATACCAAAAGTTGATTCAAAAATAAAAAGGAAACGAAGGAGAAAAAGAGATAGACAATCGAATTGGGGATATATTGCTTTCTGTTGTAAAATCATTGACGGCATAGGATAGATGCAATTTTTATATCGATGATGGGGGAACATGAGATGCTTTATATCCTTCTCTATATGTGATTTTTTGAAATGTCATAAATGTTGGTGTAAATTTATATTGAAATGTCATAAATTTATGCTATAAAAAGTCACGCAGAATGGGAAAATGCTTCCCATCGCAAAGATTTGCAATTTTGAAATTTTGTCGATATAGACGATTGCTTAGTAAATAAAAAATAGATTGTCTTGTTTTTTGCAAAAAGCTATTGATTTTTTTTGGAAATAGGATTATACTCGTTTCGATATGGGGCGATAGCCCCAAAAAAACAAAGAGGTGTTGACAGAATGGAAAAATTAGGTGTACAATTATATACGATTCGTGACTATATGCAAGATGAAGAGAACATCAGAAACAGCTTTAAGCGTTTAAAAGCCATCGGAATTGACCAAGCGCAAACGGCAGGTTGTGCCATCCCCTATGAAAATTTCGGAAGAATTGCCAAAGAAGAGGGAATTGAAATTGTGGGCACGCATGATAATTTCGCTTCCTTTGTGGAGGATTTTGATGCTGCTTTCCATCGCCATGAGCTTTTAGGCACCAAAATTATGGGTATGGGCGGTGCCGGCTTTATTCAAACGGCGGAAGGCATAGAAGCTTTCTTGAAGGATGCAAACGAGGTTTGCCGAAAGATCGGCGAAAAGGGCGGCAAGTTTACCTTCCATAACCACAGCCATGAATTTGTTCTGCGTGACAACGGAAAAACCATGA
>JAZOSZ010000242.1:0-1996 GCA_045657365.1 Eubacteriales bacterium | reverse complement strand
CTATGGGTATGTACAAGTGGGTCGTATACTTCCTCAAAGAGTGGAAGATCTCCTGCGAGCACGTCTACACCTTCAATATGGACGAGTGGAGTGACAGCGAGGGCAACACGCTCTCTCCCGATAACACGGGCGCATTCCAGTACGCAATGGTGCAGGCACTCTTCAATCCGCTGGGCGAGCTGACCGTTCCGAAGAATCAGAGAAACTTCGCAACCAAGGAAAACCTTCCCACCTACCCCGAGAAAATTGCCGCACTCAAGGCTGAGGGCGTCAAGCTCGTTCTCGTGTACGGTATCGGAAGAATGTGCCACATCGCTTTCTGGGAGCCTCAGTTTGCTGGCGAATACGAGAGCGAAGCAGAGTGGAAGAAGCAGCCCTACCGCATCGCCGCAAAGATTCACCCCCTGACGGTCGAACAGAACGCGTTCACGAGCTTCAAGTCGAGAACGACGCTCGTTCCTTGCCGCGCGAACACCATCGGTCCCGGACTCTTCCTTCAGGCTGACTACGCCATCGGCGGCGCCGACGGAACGCTTGGACGCGGAATGCAGTGGCAGGGTATGTCGCTCTGGATGACTCTCCGTCACGGACCGACGCCCTGGATCACCTCTTCCTACATTCCCACGCTGGCAGGACGTCTCTTCTTCCTCAAGGATCTCGCAGGTCCGTTAGTTGCTGAGTGTAACTAAGATGAACGAAAGAAAAAACCGTTCGGGAATTGCCGTCGCGGGCTCACTGCTCGTTGACAATATTTACGAAATTTCCGCCTACCCGCAAGAGGGCGAGCTGACGCAGATCCGAACGATCAAAATGACGGTCGGCGGACTCGTCCCCAATAACGGAATCGGACTCAAGAAAGTCGCCCCCGCGCTGCCGATCTTTGCCATTGGCAAGATCGGAGCCGATGCGGCAGGGGAATTTGCTAAGAAAACGATCGCAGACGCAGGCGTGGATACCACGGGAATCTCGGTCGCAGAGAACGAAAAAACCAGCTTTACCGACGTAATGAGCGTCGTGGGCGGTCAGAGAACCTTCTTCACCTACGCAGGCGCGTCGGCAGAGTTTGGTTACGACGATATCGATTGGGAGAGTCTCACCGCAAAAATGCTTCACCTCGGATATTTTCTTCTTTTGAAGAAGGTCGACGAGGGAGACGGTCTGAAAATTCTGAAAAAGGCAACCGAGGAAGGAATCACGACCTCGATCGACCTCGTCAGTGAAAATTCCGACCGATATGCGTGCGTCATTCCCTGCCTTCCCTACGTCGATCATCTGATCATCAACGAGCTTGAAGCGGGAAAGCTCTGCGGAATGGAACCGATCGAAGAAAATCTGCCCCAAATGGCAGAAAAGCTTCTTTCGATGGGAGTACGCAAGAGCGTCATTCTCCATACGCCGAAAATCGGACTTTGCGCCGAAAAGAACGGCAAAATCACAAGCCGTCCGTCCTGTCCCCTGCCGAAAGGCTTCGTCAAGGGAAAAACGGGCGCGGGCGACGCCTTCTGTTCGGGAGCACTCGTCGCACTCGAGAGAGGGGCAGACGCCGAGGAAATCCTCGAGCTTGCCGAAGCCGTCGCAGTCTCTTCGCTGACCGAAGCGAATGCGACCGACGGAATCCTCCGCGAAGACGAAGCGCTCACCGCATTTCGTAAATTACAAGCATAATAAAAACACCGCAACCTCGGTTGCGGTGTTTTTTTGCAAAAGCGCAGAAAGATGCGCCTCTCACCCCCCCCTGTAGGGGCGTTCATTGGACGCCCGCAAGAAAGAAATTTACACAAGGTTCAAAACGTGCGCCGAAGCGAAACTACGATAGGCTCGCCCTTTGGGAGAGCTGTCGCGGAGCGACTGAGAGGGAATTTTCGGAAAGAACCCTCTCCGTCACCTAACGGTGCCACCTCTCCCGGAGAGAGAGGCTTCGGTTTCTGCGAATATTGTGCGCCGAGGGCAGAAAGGCACGACACCCACCCAAGACGGTAGGGCGGGGGCTTGCTCC
>JAZOSZ010000241.1:0-1987 GCA_045657365.1 Eubacteriales bacterium | reverse complement strand
ATAGGCTCAAAAAGGCAGATCTGCCGCTTGGCGGTGGATCTGCCTTTTGAGAAAAAATATTAATTATTTAATGGATCGGATATCTTTCAAGAGGATACCACGTCACCTCGGTTTTGGAGATCGAGGCGTAGGCATTAAGATAATCTTCCCTTGTTGTCGGATTTCCGTCCACGAAGAACTGTACGTTGTCTGTTCCGTCCCCCGTGACGTGGCAAATATTCTTCTTTTGACATTTGTCGCTGTCGAAGGAAAGCCTCGCGTCGCCGTAGGAGAGACCTTCGGAGGTCGTATCGTTCCATTCAAAGCTGCCGTCGGTCTTGATTCGATCCATATTTCTGAAGGAAAAATCAAAACCGTAAATCTTGCCGTTTTCATCGTGCAGAACGAGCATATCACCGTTCGCGCCCGTGATAACAACTTCGTTTTCGCCGTCGCGGTCCATATCGACGATGGCGTATTTTACGTCATCGCAAGCGGTGATAGACAAACCGCTGTAAGGGAAGCAGAATTCGTCGAGCGCGATTTCTTTCGATTCGAAAACGAATTTTACGTTTCCGAAAATAATATTGCGGTACGCTGCGGGTATGTCGCTGTGAGTGAAGAAATCGCCATCGGAACAACGGATAATTTCGTTCGGCATATGTCCGAAAGCTCTCTCGGGTATTTCGATCTTGCTCCATTCGGCAACAGTGCCGGTGAAAATGATCTCCGAGAGCTTGTGACACTGAACGAATATTCCCGTGCCGAAGCGCTCGATGCCGCGCTCAATCGTTACGTTTTCGAGGTTCGAGCAACCTGCAAAGGCACCGTTTGAAATTTCCTTGACGCTTGTGGGAATTCTGACCGATTTAAGTTGCGTGCAATCGGCAAACGCGCCCTCCATTATCAGCTCGACATTATTACCGAATTTTGCGGATGTGAGATTTTTGCACTCTCTGAATCCGGATTCCCATATCCAAGTGACACTATCGGGAAGTACTATTTCCGTAAGTGCACTCTTTGCGAAAGCCTCGGGACCTATTTCGGTAACGCTTGAAGGAAGCGAGATGGAGGTAAGCTTGGTGCATTTATAAAACGCCTCGTTTTGTATTTTCGTTACACCTTCGGGAAGCGTAATTTTCGCAAGTGAGCTACATTCACCGAACGCAGCTCCACTAATCTCTTTGACACCTGACGGAATAACAATTTCGACAATGCCGCTTCCCTGAAAAGCACTCATTCCGAGC
This sequence comes from Eubacteriales bacterium, assembly GCA_045657365.1. Lineage (GTDB taxonomy): Bacteria > Bacillota > Clostridia > Oscillospirales > CAG-272 > HGM12713. The sequence continues at coordinate 761 of JAZOSZ010000241.1, read as the reverse complement.
GAGGTAAGGCGCGCGGGCAGGGTGACGGTCTGAAGCGAATGGCAATATGCGAACGCCGCCTCGCCGATGATGCTGACGCCCTCGGGAATATCTATCTCGGAAAGGCTTGCGCATGCGTGAAATGCGGAACGTGAAATCTCCTTCAACCCTTTTGGCAAAGTGACTTCGCCCAGAAGCGCACAACTGCTGAAGAAGGACTGACCGAGAACGTCAATATCCGTAAGGATGACTGCTTTCATAAGGCTTGATCAGCCTGCAAAAATACCGTCGCCGAGCGTAGTGACGGACGCGGGAATTGTGGCTTCCCTCAGCATCATACAGCTCTTAAATGCCTCCGAGCCAATCTTTTTAAGCTTATTTCCGAGTTTGATCGAGGTAATAGAGTTGCATGTATCAAAGGCATTCGCGCCAATGGAGATTATATTCTCACTTCCCTTAAATTCTTCGACCCTGACACATTCGAAAAACGCGCGGTCACCGATCGATTCGATAGTGGAAGGCAGAGTAATTTTCGTAAGACTGCGGCAGAAGTTGAAGGCATCGTTTCCGATAGCTTTGACACCCTCGGGGATAGTGATGCTTTGGAGCGAGAAACAATCGGCAAATGCCCTCTCGCCGATCTCGGTCACAGGTACGCCGTTATATGCCGACCCAACAACGATCTCGGCGTCCGTACAAGTACCGATTCCGATGAGCACGGCGTGATCGCCCTCAATTCGGTATTCAAGCCCGCGCGAGCCGTCGTATTCGGGTTCGGGCGG
>JAZOSZ010000240.1:0-23524 GCA_045657365.1 Eubacteriales bacterium | reverse complement strand
ACGATCGCGGATGTGAATTTTCTTTTGCCAATTTCTATCTTTGGGGGCGGCAAGGCTTTGCCGAAATTGACGCTCAGCTCGTCTTTTTCTCACAATTTGACCGTCGGAGCGTCTATCCCTATCCTATGGGCGCCGACGACAAAGAATCGAAAAAACGCGCGATCGACGCCGTCATTGAAGATGCCCGCGCACGCGGAATTCCTTGCCGTATCACGAGCATTTCTGTCGCTGACCGCGCGCTTCTCGAGGAGCTTTACCCCGAAAAATTTCTCTTTCACCGTGACGAGGGATCCTTTGACTACGTCTACGCGATCGACGACCTTGCCGACCTTGAGGGAAAGAAATATCACGCCAAACGGAACCACCTGAACCGATTCTACGAAGTCTTTCCCAACGCCGTCGCACGACCTCTGGATAAGGAAATTGTACCCGCCGTACGCGAATTCGTCAAGAAATGGTATGAAACCAAGCTCGCGAAGAATCCAAACGGTGACTATCAAATGGAAGAGATCGCGATAGAACGCGCACTCCGCGATCGGGAAGCTCTTGGTTTGGAGGGACTAACCATTATGGACGGAGATCGGATTCTTGCTGTGACACTGGGCAGTCGTCTCTCTCCCGATACCTTTGATGTGCATTTTGAAAAGGCGCTTGCCGACGTGCAGGGCGCATACGCTGCCGTCAATTGCGAATTCGCTCGTTATTTGCGCGAAAAATATCCCGACATCAAATACCTTGACCGAGAAGAGGATATGGGAATCGAGGGACTTCGACGAGCCAAGAAAAGCTATTATCCGCATCATCAGATCGAAAAATACTGGGCGCATCTTCGGGAGGACGGCTATGAGTATTGAAGTGCTTGAAATCGGAACTCCCGCCCCTCGTGATCGTGAAGCGCTCCGAGCTCTTTGGCAAGAAGCCTTCGGTGACACCGATGAGTTCCTTGATCTCTTCGAGAAGACGGCGTATTCCCCTGAACGTGCTCGTCGTCTGACGGTCGACGGACACTGCGCCGCGGCGCTGTATTGGTTTAATTGCGAATGTGAGGGACAGAAAATCGCCTATCTCTACGCGATCGCAACGGCAAAGGCGCACCGTGGGCATGGGCTTTGCCGCCGATTGATGGAAGATACCCACGAGCATCTGAGGCGTCTTGGTTATGCGGCGGCACTCCTTGTGCCGTCCGAGCCGTCGCTCTTTTGCTTTTACGAAAAACTCGGATACAAAACCGCCACGACGGTCTCAGAATTTTCTTGTGATGCCTCAGACGAGCCGATGGAGCTTACCCCAATCAACGCCGCCGAATACGCAAAACTCCGACGTGAGATGCTTCCCGTCGGCGGAATCGTGCAGGAAAACGAAAATCTGAGCTATCTTTCGGCGCAAGCCGAACTCTACCGAGGAAAAGATCTTCTTCTTGCCGCAAGAAGAGAAGATGAACGCCTGATCGGAATCGAGCTTTTGGGGGACGCGAGTACCGCGCCGAAGATTCTCAAAGCATTTGGAAAAGAGAAGGGAAACTTTCGTACGGTCGGAATCGGGGAAAACCAACGCGACTTTTCGATGATCATCCCTCTCCGAGCGCCCAATCCCCCGAAACCTACCTATTTTGGTCTGGCATTTGATTGATAAAAATTAGTTAAAACTAACTAAAATAAGTAATAATTAGTCAAAACTAACTACAAAAAGCGTCGATTTTATCAAAAAATCGACGCTTTTTTTATAAAATCCTCCTCTTTGGGAGATTTATCTTTCCATATTCCATTGACAAAACCGCCTTTTTTTGGTATAATACACATATATATTTATATAATTAATGAAAGGACTTGCTATGTATCAGAAACTTGTAAAGCGTCCGTTAGATTTTTTTCTTGCCCTGCTCGGACTGATTTTTGCTTCTCTGTTCTTTTTGATGATTGCGATCGCAGTAAAGATCGACTCCAAGGGCCCCGTGATTTTTAAACAAAAAAGATTGGGGAAGAACGGAAAAGAATTTCATATTTACAAATTCCGCACAATGGTTGTGAACGCGGAAGCGGCAGGTGTTTATTCTGACAATAAAGACCCGAGAATTACGCGCGTCGGAAATATTCTGAGAAAGACCTCGCTCGACGAAATTCCTCAGCTTGTCAACATTCTCAAGGGAGATATGAGCTTCGTCGGCTTTCGTCCGCCGCTGACCTATCACCCTTGGCGGTGGGAAGAATATACCGAAGAACAAAAGGCAATGTTTGCGGTTCGTCCCGGTATTACGGGTTGGGCGCAGATTCACGGACGGAAAACCGTGGAGTGGCATAAGCGTATTGAAATGAACGTCTGGTATGCCGAAAACGCGTCCTTCGCTCTTGATTGCAAGATCTTTTTCAAAACGATTCTGAAGGTTCTCAAAAATTCCGACAATGAAAATATCGGAGCTTCTTTGGAACCCGAAAAGAAGGAAGAAAAGAAAGAAACTGCGCAAACCAAGTAACCGAAGAAAAACGAAAAGGAAAGCGAGAAAACAATGGCGCTGAAATTAATGTATATTACGAATCTTCCCGAAGTAGCAAAAATCGCGGAAGACGTTGGCGTAGATCGAATTTTCGTCGATTTGGAATACATAGGAAAAGACCTTCGTCAGGGGGGAATGGACACGGTACAGTCCAAGCATACCCTCGATGACGTCGCTCGGATATCGGACATTTTGACAAAAGCAGAGCTTTTGGTGAGAGTCAATCCAATTCACAAGGCAACCGAGGCGTACGGCTCGTCGCAAGAGGAAATCGATGCTGCCATCGAAAACGGCGCGGATATTCTGATGCTTCCGTATTTCAAAACGCCCGAAGAGGTGAAGACCTTCGTTGCCTGCGTTCGGGGCAGAGTAAGAACGATGCTTCTCATCGAATCCCCCGAAGCGGCAGAACGAATTGATGAGATTCTCGCGGTGGACGGAATCGACGAGGTGTTTATCGGACTGAACGATTTGAGCCTGGGATACGGCAAAAAGTTTATGTTCGAGCTTTTGGCGGACGGAACGGCGGAGCGCCTGATCGAAAAATTCAAAGCCAAAGGAATCCCTTACGGCTTCGGCGGACTTGCCTCGCTGGAGGGCGGACTTCTCCCCGGTAAAATGGTGCTTGGCGAGCATTACCGCCTCGGTTCGGAGTGCGTGATTTTGTCGAGAAGCTTTTGCAATACATCCAAGATCACCGATCTTTCGGAAATTCGTGAGATTTTCACCGACGGAGTGGCACAGATCCGTGCGTACGAGGAGATTTGTCGGGAGAACACGGACGAAGAACGCGAAGAAAATCGCAAGAACGTCTGCCTTTCGATTGAAAACATCGTGGAAAAAATTTCGCAAAAGGCGTGAGAGATTTATGAAAAAATTATTGATAACGGGTGCCTGGACAGCTACCCCCGAACAGTGTGAAAAATTGCGGCAGCTCGGATACGAAATCACGCTGATGCCCGACGAACGCGGTGCGTTGCCGAAGGGGGCAGAAGAGAGCGAAGTGATCGTTTGTAATGGGCTCTTCCTGTATCACGGTGTGGAAAACTTCCCGAAGCTTCGAACGGTACAACTGACGAGCGCGGGGTTTGACCGTGTTCCGATGGACGAAATGAAGGTACGAGGCATTGAGGTTTTTAACGCACGAGGCGTCTACAGTATTCCAATGGCGGAATATGCGCTTGGCGGGGTGCTGACACTCTATAAGCAGAACCGATTCTTTGCGGAGAATCAAAAAAAGCACGAATGGATCAAACACAGACAAGTGCTTGAGATCTGCGGAAAGAGCGTGCTGATCGTCGGCGCGGGTAACGTGGGAACCGAATGCGCGAAACGCTTTTCGGCGTTCGGCGCGAAGGTGCGAGGCGTCGACCTTTTCCCGAGAGACGATGAAAATTACGAGGAGATCTTGCCGCTTGACCGTTTGGCGGACGAGCTGTCACGCGCCGATATTGTTGTTCTGACACTTCCGCTGACCGACAAGACGCGACATCTCTTTGACCGAACGATGCTTGAAACGATCAAAACGGGAGCAGTACTCGTCAACATTGCAAGAGGTGCGGTGATCGACACCGAGGCGCTGGTAGAAATCTTGAAAACAGATAAGCTCCGCGGCGCGGTGCTCGACGTTTTCGAGGAAGAACCGCTCTCCTCGGAGAGCCCTTTATGGGATATGGAAAACGTGATCGTTACACCGCACAACAGCTTTGTCGGTGACGGTAATGGGGAGAGACTGTTTTGTGTCATCAAAACGAATTTGGAAAGGATTTTGCCATGAAAAAAATATTATTGGTGGCTACAGTACAGAGTCATATCGCGCAGTTTCATCAGCCGCTGATGGATTGGTTGACTGAGTGCGGCTATACCGTGGACGTGGCGGCAAAGGACAATCTCGATACGAAACCGAATCTTCATCTTTCGGTGTCGGGAACGATTCACAATATTCCGTTTGAGAGATCTCCCTTCAGCTCGAAAAATCTCAAAGCGTACCGAGCTCTCAAAAAGCTGATTCGAGAGGGCAGCTACGATGTCGTGCACTGTAATACGCCGGTGGGCGGAATCTTAACAAGAATGGCGGCAAACAAGCAACGCAAGCGCGGTGAGGTGACTGTCGTATATGAGGCGCATGGATTTCACTTTTTCCGAGGCGGCTCCAAAAAGAACTGGGCACTCTGGTATCCCATTGAGAAGTGGTTTTCGAGATATACCGACGTGCTGATCACGATCAATCAGATGGACTATGCTTTGGCAACCGAAAAATTCAAGGCGAAAAAGGTGGAGCATATTCCCGGAGTCGGCTTGGATCTTTCTCGTTTTGAGGTAGCAGAACGCGAAACAAGTCTTCGTGAAGAATTCGGACTGGACGAGGATACGAAGATCGTATTTTCGGTGGGTGAGCTGAATCAAAACAAAAACCATCAGGTCATTCTTCGTGCGGTTGCACATTTGAACGATCCGAAGGTTCACTATTTTCTGGCCGGAAACGGCCCTTTGAAGGACGAACTGAGCGCGTTAGCAAGCGAGCTTGGTATCGAAAACAATGTACATTTTCTCGGCTATCGCCGAGATATTCCGTCGCTTCTCAAAAACGCCGACGTTTACGCATTTCCTTCGCTTCGTGAAGGACTTGGTATGGCATCGATTGAGGCGATGGCGACCGGCTTACCGCTGGTGACTTCGAACCGTCACGGTATCAACGACTATTCGGAAAACGGAAAAACCGGATTCAAATATGCGCCGAATGATATCGAGGGCTTTGCCGAGGGAATCCGTACGATCCTCTCGGATGACGACTTGCGCGCACGGATGGGAGCATATAATATCGAGGTTTCGAAGCGCTTTACGATTGATGCGTCGATGGCACGGATGAGTGAAATTTATGGGGAGATTTTGAAGTGATGAATACGAAGGTTACGGTAGTCATTCCCGTGTATAATACGAAAAGATATTTAGAAGAGTGCGTTGCGTCGGTGATAGGGCAGACCTATCAAGAAATTGAAATTCTTTTGGTAGACGACGGCTCAACCGACGGAAGCTCGGCACTTTGTGACGAGCTTGCTGAGCGCGACGAAAGAATCCGCGTGCTTCATAAAGAGAACGGCGGCGCGGCGACGGCACGAAACCTTGGAATTGATGAGGCATCAGGAGAGTACGTGATGTTTCTTGATTCGGACGATTGGCTCGATACCGATGCAATCGAGGCGCTCGTTGCTTTGGCGGACGAGCAGAATACCGACGTTGTTCGCTTTAATTACGTTCGAGAGTTTGAAGGAAAGCAGCTCGTCAAGCCGAATACCTTTTTGGAAGAAACGCTTTATGTGGGAGAGGAATGTGCGGTGGTTTGCCGTCAGCTTCTCGGACTGACGGGGAAAGAGCTTGCCCACCCTGAGAGTATGAATTTTCTCGCGTCCTGTGGTTTCAATCTCTACCGTACGGCATTGTTGCGTAAGCTTGGCGTGCGCTTTATTCCCATTCAGGAAATTGGCGCGTTTGTGGACGGACTCTTTAATTTCGAGGTCTTTTTGCATATTCAACGCTTCGGCTTTATCAATCGTCCCTTTTATCATTATCGGAAAACGAACGAGGGTGCGGCAACGGCGAATTATCGAAAGAATTATGTGAACCGTCAGCTTGTGTTGTTCGAAAAACTCAAAAAATTAATTGAGAACGACGGACGTTGGGAGTATTTTTCTGAGGCGTACTATCATCGTATTGCACTCTCTACGATGGAGATCTGCTTTAACGCGATGCGCAATCGCGCGGGCTTTTCGGCACGCTATCGAGAGATCAAGAGCGTATTGAAGCACACAGAATTCAAGGCGGCGTACAAGCGACTTGATATCTCGCCGATGGGGCTGAAGTGGAAGGGGTACTATTTCTTCATCAAGCATTCGATGGTGCTTCCGACCTATTTGATGACAAGTTTGATTTTGAAGCTGAAGAATCGAGGAGTATTATGATGAAACCGCTCGTAAGTATCGTAATTCCGCTGTACAATGGCTCGAATTACGTAGAAGAGGCGATTAAGTGCGCCCTGGCGCAGACCTATGAAAATATCGAGATCGTCGTTGTCAACGACGGTTCGACCGACGAGGGTGCGGGCAGAGCGATCTGCGAAAAATACGCCGACCGCATCGTTTATTTTGAAAAGGAAAACGGCGGCTGTTCCTCGGCGCTCAATTTTGGCATTCGTCATGCGAAAGGCAAATTCATTTCGTGGCTCTCGCACGACGATCTATACGAGTCCGAAAAGGTGGCAAAGCAGGTCGCACAGTACGAAGCCCACGGACTTGATACGAGTCGCACGGTGATTTCGAACGTCGGGGGGCTGATTGATTCCGAAGGAAAAGCAATTTCGCATCCGACGAGAAAAGAAACAGGCTTGTATAAAGCGAAAGATGCTTTTTGGTATTTTCTCTTCCGTGCTTGTCCGAACGGTTGCGGACTGCTGATTCCCAAGGGGGTGTTTGAACAGCACGGTTATTTTGACGAGAGGTTGCGATTTGTGCTCGACTGGAATCTTTGGCTCAAATTCGCGCTTGGCGGAGTAGATTTCTATTTTGACGATGAAGTACTCGTGTCCAATCGCGTACACAGTATGCAGGTGACGGTCAAGCAAAGAGAGCTTCATTCGAAGGAAGCAAATATGACGGTCGATCAGCTCTTTGCGATGATGAAAGAGCAGGGAGTCGACAACGCGTATTGGAAGATGCTGTATGAATTTTCGTATGCATGCGCCCGCGGAGATGCCAAAGCCATTCGGGTAGAGCTGAAGGCGCGGAATATCAAGGTGCGCGGAGCCAAGCTGCTTTTGATGCGTACCAAAAGTAAGGCAAAGCGTTTGGCAAAAAATATTTATCACAAGATTCGATAAGATCTTTACTTTTTGATTCGATTGGAAAGGATAACGTTTATTTTTTATGGTATGGTTAATATCGTTACCGATCTGGGTGCTTCTTTGGAGCTTTTTGGTTCCCCCGGAATCTAAAAACAAAACGAATACCAAAGCGTATATGATTCTCTGCTCCGTGGCATTGATTGCTATTGTGGGATTGAGAAGCAGATATACAGGATCGCAGGATACTTATTTGTATACAACGGTATTTTCCGTTGCAAAAAATTATCCGAACTTGATCGAATATTTGACGTATGCAGATGTATTTGATGGATTTTTCTTGCTTTCGGAAGGCGGATTCCATATTTATACGTGGATTGCAGCACAGATCTTTCCTGAAGCGCAGTGGTTTTTGCTCCTGACGGCTACGGTCATCGTTTGCTGTACAGCAAGTTTTATTTCGCGCAACTCGGAAGATCCGGCGATATCTTGGATCGTTTTTGTCTGCCTTGGCTCAATGACCTTTGCGATGAACGGGATGCGACAGGCGCTGGCGATGTCAATTTGCCTTTTGTCATATCGCTACGCGAGAGAAAAAAAACTTTTTCGCTTTTTGCTGATCGTCCTGCTTGCGGTGCTCTTCCACAAGAGCGCAATGATCTTCGCTATCGTGTATTTTATGCGAAATATGAAATGGAACGCAAAATATATTTCCGTATTATCGGCGATAGTAGTAGCTTTTATTGCCTTTGCGGATCGTTTTGCTTTTTTATATGATAGTATTACGGACAAGGAATATGCGGAAAAAGAAGCCTTCAAAAGCGGCGGAGTGATCACAATTTTAATTTATGTGATTGCAATTGCGCTGTTATTACTTTTCTCAAAGCGGTTAAAAGAGCCGAATATCTTTGTTCCTATGGCTCTTGCTGTGTTAGGTTTTGCTCTGTATATGGGACGTTTTACCTCAACGCAGATTTATGAAAGAATCAGTTACTATTTTGTATATTTTTTGATGCTGGTATTCCCCGGAATATTTTACGATATTGAAGAAAAATATCGTCCATTATTGAAAATAGGTTTCTGCCTGTGTGCAATCCTATTGTTTGCATATCGTATCAACAACGGCGCGTTTTCTGATTTCCGAATGTTTTGGCAAGACTAAATCTTGAATACGGAAGAGGTAAATGATGAAAGTTTTACACATCAATGCGGTGTATCAACACGGTAGTACGGGGCGCTTTATTTACGAATTGAAGAACAGCTTACAACCCTACGGCGTAGAAACCATAATAGCTACGACGAGAACGGAAGAAAAAGATAACGTTTATGTGGTCGGCAATTCCTTGGACTGGAAATTGCACGGTCTATTCTCGCGGTTGTTTGGAACGCAGGGATATTTTTCCTATTTCAGTACCAAAAAATTGCTTCGGAAAATCGACCAAGAATCACCGCAGGTGATTCACTTACATAATTTGCACGCGAATTATATTCATTTCCCGAAACTGATGAAATACGTGGCAAAAAAGAAAATTCCTTTGGTTCTTACCTTGCATGATTGTTGGTTTTTTACGGGAAAATGTTGTCACTATACGGTTGATGGCTGTGATAAATGGCAGACAAATTGTCATCATTGTGTTTCACTAAAAAAATATAACCAAAGCTGGTTCTTTGATCGAACGCCAAAGATGCACCGTGACAAGAAAAAGCTTTTTGGAAATGTTTCCGAACTCTACGTGATCGGTGTTTCTCAATGGCTGACAAACGAGGCGAGAAAAGCGCCGGTATTCGAAAATGCAAAAAAGATTGACTGCATTTATAATTGGGTAGATACCGAAATTTTTTCACCGAAAGATGCAAGTGCGCTTAAAAAAGAACTTCATCTGGAAGACAAAAAAGTGATTTTATCGGTGGCGAGTATTTGGTCTGCCCCCAAAGGGCTTGGAAAATTGCGGGAACTGTCGGAACATCTTCGGGACGGTGAACAACTCGTTGTTGTGGGCAGAATGAGCGAAGAGGATCGAAACAAATTCTCGAAGAAAGTGCTTTGCTTGCCCCCGACAAACTCCACCGAGGAGTTGGCGGTACTTTACTCTATGGCAGATGTACTGTTCCAGCCGTCTTTGGAAGAAACCTTTGGCTTGGTGGTTGCTGAGGCAATGTCTTGCGGAACGCCTGCCGTTTGTTTCCGTTCCACCGCAAATCCCGAGCTGGTCAATGAAATGACCGGGGCGGTTGCCGAAGATTTTGACGTGGAATCTGCTTTGAACGCGATTCGAAACGTTCTTCAAAAAGGAAGAGAGAATTATTCTGAAGAGTGCCGTAGATTTGCAATCGAAAATTTCGAAAAAAGCAAAAACACGGAGCAATATTATCAGCTCTATGAATACATAAAAAAGAGTATATAGGTAAATCTGATTTTTCATAACACTTTCTTAATGATAGGAGAAAAGCAATGGTAATTGTATTTTGTTCTAATTTTATGAACCATCATCAGTATTTTTTGTCCCAAGAATTTATTGCATTAGGCGCGGAATTTTATTTTGTGGCAGTAGGGACGTTACCCAAGGAGCAAGAGCGATTGGGTTATCACACCTATGATGATGACTTTATTATTCCGTATAATGATGCCAATAAAAAACACGTTTCTGAGTTGATGCTTTCTGCGGATGCCGTAATTTTCGGAACAAAACCGATGGAATTGTATCGAATGAGGGTGAACAGCGGTAAATTGACCTTTAATTTTTCCGAACGCTTGTTTAAAAAATCAAAGTTGCAAGAGCTGATCGGCGGTATGCAACCCAAATTGAAGAAAAAATATCTTGTGAACAAAGAAAATCCCCCGTACGTATTATGTGCGGGTAGTTATGTGGCATCGGATTACGCACGGATTGGATATCCCAAAGATCGATTTTTGAAGTGGGGATATTTTCCTGATATCCCAACGGAAAGCTTTGAAGAAATCAAGAGTAAAAAAGAAAGAAACTCAATTATTTGGGTAGGAAGATTTATTCCGTTGAAACACCCGGAATATGTCATCGAATTAGCAGAATATCTCAGAGAACACAATAAAACCTTTACGATAAAAATGATCGGCGTCGGAGAGCTATTTGAAGATGTAAAACGGGTAATTGAAGAGAAAAACTTAGGGGATGCCGTCCAATTAATGGGTTCTATGGCGCCCGAACAGGTTTTGGAAATGTTTCGTTCTTCGGAGATTGCGCTGATTACCAGCGACCGCCACGAGGGATGGGGTGCCGTGGTGAATGAAGCTCTTGGTTCTGGGTGTGTCGCAGTTGCTTGCAAACAAATGGGAAGCGTTTCTTATTTGATCAAACAAAACGAAAATGGATTGGTCTATGAATACGGAAAGAAAAAAGTGTTTTTTGAAGAGGTGTCTAACATCTTGGATAATCCCGATGAAAAAGATCGGATAGCCTATAATGCATATCAGAGCATCCAAAATTTGTGGAACTATAAGGTCGCAGCAAAGAGATTGTTAGAATTTGTAGAAAAAAGAGAATCTTATGCAGACGAAGGTCCTATTTCTAAAGAATAAGGCTTGAAAAATTTTCATTGAGGTATCATATGAGAAAACTGGAACTGAACGAGGTACAAGACCTCATCTATGGAATTTTCGTAGAGTTTGACCGCGTGTGCCGAAAGCACGGCATTAAATATTCGATGGAAGGCGGCACGCTTCTCGGTGCGGTGAAATATCAGAATTACGTGCCGTGGGACGACGATATCGACGTCATTATGATTCGTAGTGAATATGACAAATTTTTGAAGGTAGCCCCTGCCGAGCTTGGTGAGGACTATTTCCTTCAGTCATACAATAACGTCAAGGAATTTCCTCTCAATTACGCAAAGCTCTGCTATACAGGAGCGCAAATCAAGGATTATGATTACAGCCATCTGACGAAAATGTGTCACGGTATTTTTATGGACATTTTCCCCATTGACAGTGTCAAGCCCGATCGTCTTCGCAAGCATTGCTCGCATGTTGGCGTTCTTACGGGAGCACGTAAGATCAAGCTTGGCGTAAATCTTGGAAAAATGCCCAAGCTGAAAGGACGGATCTATAAGGGTCTTTCGCTCTTGCCGATGCGTTGGTTGACTGTGATGGTGACGAATGCTTGTACTAAGTATAATAAAAAGGATACGGGTTATCGCTACGAGGTTTGTAACTCGAACCGCAAGTTCAAGCCGCTTCCTGCGGAAATTTACGAGGAGCTCGTGGAGCTTCCGTTTCGCGACGGTAATTTTTACGCCGTAAAGGAATACGACGCATTTCTTCGCTCGCGTTTTGGCGACGATTATATGGAAACGCTTCCTGCCGAGGAAACGAGAAAACCCTCGCATTGCGCGAATATTTACACAAAGGAAAAGTGATCGATGAATAAAAAGAAATTGATCAATGACGTTTTAATGTCATTGCGTAGCTATAACAAGCGAAAGATTGTCAAGGGGAGCAATAAGCAACATTATCTTGATTTGAAAAATCACGGGATCGAGATTCGGAAGTTGACTTCTGCCCAAAAGGCGGAAATCGATTCGATCTATCGGAAATATGGTTACAAATACAGCTATGACACACATATTCTGACCTATTCGATTACCGGAGAGTTCGACGCGAAGATTCTTCCCGAGGATATGTACAGAGCCTCTTTGGAGCTGAAACTGAACAACATTGAGCAAAAATTTGTGATGTCGGATAAAAATTATTTCGAGATGTATATGCCCGAGGTAAAATTTCCCGACGTCATCGTCAGAAATATCAACGGTGTTTTTTATGACGATGCGAGAAATATAATTTCCAAGGAAGAAGCAGACAACCTGATCTCAGGATACGAGAAGGTGGTGGTCAAACCTTCGGTGGAAAACGGATCGGGCAGAGGCGTTGAGTTGGTTGACGTATCGAATACGAACGTGACCGAAAAATTTGGCAAAAATTACGTGGTTCAGAAGCTTTTGCGTCAGCACCCGTTTTTGTCGTCGCTCAATCAAAGCTCGGTCAACGTCATTCGAATCGTAACCCTGTTTTTGAATGGAAAGGTTGTTCCGCTGACCGCAGCTCTGCGCTACGGCGGAGAAGGTTCATTTACAGACAACAAGGTAGGAAAAGATGGAAAGGGAATGACGGTCATTGGCGTCACTAAGGACGGAACACTTCGCGAGAAGGGGTATTTTTCGTGCGGTGTATCGGTGAGCGAAACCCCGAGTGGACGTTCCTTCGGCGGTTTAAAAATTCCTAAATTTGAAGAAATGGTTGAGTTGGCTGTCAAGCAGCACAGCCGTTTTCCGAACATACGAATCGTTGGTTGGGACTTTACCTTGAATGAAAATGAAGACATTGTTGTGATTGAATATAATATCAAAGCTCCGGGCGTCCTTTACTATCAGTGGGTGAATGGTCCGCTGTTTGGTGAAAAGACGAGCGAGATTCTTGATGAAATAAAAAAGCTTTCTTAATTCTGAAAGCAAAAAAAGGGGTATCATTCGATGAACAAAAAGATGACGGGAAGTGTACTTTCGTATCTTCTTATTGTTGTTGATATTATCGTAGGTATCGTATTCGTTCCTTTTTTGCTTGGACAACTCGGCGACAGCGAATACGGACTTTATAAACTGATGTTTTCCACGGCCTCCTATCTCTCGGTGCTTGATTTCGGTATTGGAGCAACCATTACGAGATATGTGGTAAAGTTCAAAACAGAAAAGAAAAAGCAGGAAGAAGAAAACTTTGTAGCAATGGGACTTTTGATCTATGGCGTTCTTGCTTTGCTCGTACTTCTTTCGGCAATTTGTATTAACTTTGCGATTCCCAAAATGTATGCCGCGTCTATTTCTGCGGAAAAGATGACGGAAGCAAGGGCAATGTTCCTTCTGCTTTGCGTCAATACGGCAGTACATCTGATCAGCCATGCATATAGCGGACTCTTTCATGCCTATGAGCGGTTTGCCTATTCCAAGCTTCTCAGCATTATCAAAATTCTTTTCCGCGTAGCGCTGATTATCGTCGGAGTACTTTTGATTAAAAGTGCGATGGTTGTTGTCGTTGTCGACGTAGTCCTTGGGATATTGGCTCTTTTGTGTAATTTTTTATATGCAAAATACTCACTCAAATTCAAAATTAAGCTTCATCGGTGGGATGGGGTGTTGGCGAAGGAAGCGTTTGTCTTTACGTTTGCGATCCTGATGCAGTCGATCATCAATCAGTTTAACACGAACGTGGATAACTTGGTGTTGGGCGTTTTTACGACCACGGCAACGATTGCGATGTATTCGATCGCCTTGCAGCTGTTTAATATGTATTCAAATTTGTCCACGGCAGTTTCTTCGGTATATCTCCCATCTATCAGCCGTGCTGTGTTTCGGGGAGAGAGTGATGATGAAGTTACAAAAAAGGTGATTGAACCGAGCCGAATTCAGCTGTCAATCTTGTTATTGGCTCTTTCAGGATATTATTTGTTTGGACAAGCGTTCATTACTCTTTGGGTTGGAGAGGAATTCTTGTACGCCTATCTGATTGGCGCTGTGCTTCTCACCGCTTCGACTTTGGAGCTTTCCCAAAATACCATCACAGCGGTGCTCAAAGCAAAAAATATTCTGCATGGAAAGACTTGGATTTTATTCGGCTCTACTGCGCTGAACGTTCTGCTTACCTTTTTGCTGGTACCGCGCTACGGAGCAATCGGTGCCACGATCGGAACGGCATTTTCTATGATTTTTGGCTATGGAATTGCACTGAATATCTATTATCAGAAAAAAGCAAAGGTCAATATGAAAATGTATTACCTGAATACCTACCGAGGAATTTTACCGGCGGCAATTCTTTCTTCGTTGGTCGGAATTCCGATCAGTTTATTCCTCAAAATTGGCGGATGGGGAGGATTTATTCTCAAAGCGGGAATTTACGTTGGAGTTTACTGTGTGATTCTTTATTTCGTGGGTCTAAACAAAGACGAAAAACAGATATTCCATAAAGTTTTGCACAAAATCAAAAGAACAAAAAAATAATATAAGGAGAGACAGATGAAGGTAAGATCGATATTGAATTTCAGAAATGCCTACGAGGGAATCTTTGCATCCTTGCGTCGTGCCCATATGAGAAAACTGGTCCGAAAATTGAAAAAAGCACAAAGCGAGAAAAATGTACTGACCAAGGAAATGAAACAAGAGGCAAAAGCGTTTTGGGCAAAGTATCAATCGATTCCGATGGTATACCACAATTTTTACACGGAAAAATACGGAGAATTCCACAAAGAATATATTCCGGATGAAATCTATTATAACGTTCTTCAGCCGTATTTTAACAGCTATCGTTTGTCTAAAGCATTGGATAATAAGTGCTATTATCACAAAATGTTTTCCGGTATTGCACAGCCGAAGCTTGTCGCGTATCGTCTCAATGGCTTTTGGTATGTAGAGGACGAATTGCTTTTGGACGGAGAACAGATGGCATATGAGGCGGTCGCCAAGGAAAAAGAAGTCTTTATTAAGCGTGCGACTGACAGTGGCGGTGGACACGGTGTGAAATATTTGAATTGCGCGGGATTGACCGAGGAAGCATTCCTTGACGAATTGAAAAATTTCAAGGGAGACGTTGCAATTCAGCGTGGAATTACGCAACATGAGGCATTGGCAAAGATCAATCCTTCTTCCGTAAATACGATTCGGATTATTACGCTTTTGACAAAGAAAGAAACCTTCGTGCTTTCCGCCATTCTTCGTATGGGTGTTGGCGAATCGAAAGTAGATAACAGCAGTAGTGGCGGGTTGACGATCGGACTTACCACCGACGGAAAATTAAAGAAGACTGCTTGTGTGGATAAGCGACGTTTTGTGACGGAGCACCCCACCAGTGGCGTCGTATTTGACGGCTATCAGCTTCCCTCGTTCCAAGAAGCGATCGAGCTTGTGAAAAAAGCAAGCCGTATGGTTCCGCATTTCAGAATGGTCGCGTGGGATGTATCGATTCTCGAAGACGGAACGCCCGTATTAATCGAGGCAAATTTGTATGACGGTCAGTTGGATTCGCATCAGATACATAACGGTCCTCTCTTTGGTGCGAATACAGTGAAAATTCTGGACGAGGTTTTTGCAGGAAAATAATTGCGAATTTATAGAAGGAGAAATAAATCATGTCACTTTTTGCAGGAAAAACTCTTTTGATCACCGGTGGTACGGGTTCGTTCGGAAACGCGGTTTTGAACCGTTTTCTTGCGACCGATATTGGCGAGATCCGCATTTTCTCGCGCGACGAGAAGAAGCAGGACGATATGCGTCACGAATTTCAGGCAAAAATGCCCGAGGTTGCTGAGAAAATCAAATTTTACATCGGCGACGTTCGCGATATCGCGTCGGTTCGCAACGCGATGCACGGTGTTGACTACATCTTCCATGCCGCAGCACTCAAGCAGGTTCCTTCCTGCGAATTCTTCCCGATCGAAGCCGTCAAGACCAACGTTCTCGGTACCGAAAACGTATTGACTGCCGCCATTGAAGCGGGGGTGAAAAACGTCGTTTGTCTTTCGACCGTCAAGGCGGCGTATCCCGTCAACGCGATGGGCACGTCCAAGCCAATGATGGAGAAGGTCATCGTGGCGAAGTCGCGCACGGTATCTCCCGAAAAGACGAAGATCTGCTGCACCCGTTACGGCAACGTGATGTGTTCCCGTGGCTCGGTCATTCCGCTTTGGATCGATCAGATCCGCGCAGGTAAGCCGATTACGATTACCGACGGCTCGATGACCCGTTTCATTATGTCTCTCGACGAAGCGGTCGATCTCGTTCTCTTTGCCTTTGAGCACGGTGAGAGCGGCGACATTCTCGTTCAGAAAGCGCCCGCTTGCACGGTTCAGACGCAGGCCGAAGCCGTTTGCGAGCTCTTCGGCGGCGACAAGAATGCGATCAAGGTGATCGGTATCCGCCACGGTGAGAAGATGTACGAAACGCTTCTGACCAACGAGGAGTGCGCGAATGCCATTGATATGGGCAATTTCTACCGTGTTCCTTGCGACAAGCGCGGACTCAACTACGACAAGTATTTCAGCAAGGGTGACGCCGAGCGTAACACTCTGACCGAGTTCAACTCGAACAACACCGAGCTTCTGACGGTGGAAGAAACCAAGGCGAAGATTGCTTCTCTTGCTTATATTCAGGACGAGCTCGCGAAGGACGGCAAATAAGATGAAAATTTTAATTACAGGCGCGAACGGCTTTGTAGGCAAGAATCTTGCCGAATCTCTGAAGGCGATTCGCGACGGCAAAGACCGCACGCGCTCCGTGACGGTAGACGAGCTCTATCTTTATGATATCGATTCGCCGACCTCACTTCTCGACGAAGCTTGCGCAAACTGCGATTTTGTTTTTCATCTGGCGGGAGTGAACCGTCCGAAGGATCCTGCGG
The DNA here is from genome assembly GCA_045657365.1 of Eubacteriales bacterium. Taxonomy (GTDB): domain Bacteria; phylum Bacillota; class Clostridia; order Oscillospirales; family CAG-272; genus HGM12713. The sequence continues at coordinate 6,787 of JAZOSZ010000240.1, read as the reverse complement.
AGTTTATGCAGGGCAATTTTGGATTTACCTCGACTCTGCTTGACACGCTGAAAAAGCACAAGAATTCTTGTCCCGTAATGATCTCGTCGTCGATTCAGGCGACCTGCCTCGGTCGCTATGACGGCGACTACGGTCGCTCGAAGAAGGCGGGCGAGGAGCTGATCTTCTCCTACGGCGAAGAGGTCGGCGCGAAGGTGCTTGTCTACCGTTTTCCGAATCTTTTTGGAAAATGGTGTCGCCCGAACTACAATTCGGCGGTGGCAACCTTCTGTCACAACATCGCCAACGATCTGCCGATCACGGTCAGTGATCCGGCAATCGAGCTGGAGCTTCTCTATATTGACGACCTCGTCGAAGAGATGATCGCGGCGCTTGAGGGCAGAGAACACCGTTGCGAATTTGACGGGATTTCCACGGAGCTTTGTGAGAACGGACGCTACTGCGCCGCTCCCGTGTCGCACAAGGTGACGCTCGGTGAGATCGTTTCGCTTCTCGAGAGCTTCCGCGACCAGCCCACGACGCTCGTGATGCCCGAAATTCCGACGGGAAGCTTTGCCAAGAAGCTGTATAGTACCTATCTTTCCTATCTTCCGAAGGAAAAGGTGGCGTTCCCGTTGAAGATGAACGTGGATGCCCGCGGCAGCTTTACCGAGCTTCTGAAGACGGCAAGCTCGGGGCAATTCTCGGTGAATATCTCAAAGCCCGGGATTACCAAGGGACAGCATTGGCACCACACCAAGTGGGAGTTCTTTATCGTTGTCAGCGGACACGGACTGATTGAAGAGCGCAAGATTGGCTCGGACGAGGTGCTTCGTTTTGAGGTATCGGGCGAGAAGATCGAGGCAATTCACATGCTCCCCGGATATACGCACAATATTATCAATTTAAGTGATACGGAAAATCTCGTGACGGTAATGTGGGCAAACGAGCCGTTTGACCCGGGACATCCCGACACGTTCTTTGAGGTGGTTTAAGATGGCACAGTTTCAAAATAACGGAAAATTAAAGCTTCTGATCATCGTGGGTACGCGCCCCGAAATTATTCGTCTGGCGGCGGTTATCAACAAGTGCCGTCGGTATTTCGACACGATTCTCGCCCATACGGGACAGAATTACGACTATAATCTCAACGGAATTTTCTTCCGTGATCTCGGACTTGCCGATCCCGACGTCTATCTGGACGCTGTCGGTGCCGATCTCGGAGAGACCTGCGGAAATATTATCGCTAAGTCTTATAAATTAATGGTAGAGATCAAGCCCGACGCGGTTCTTGTTCTCGGTGACACGAACTCGTGTCTGTCGGTCATCGGCGCGAAGCGTTTGCACATTCCGATTTTCCATATGGAAGCGGGCAACCGTTGCAAGGACGAGTGCTTGCCCGAGGAGACGAACCGCCGCATCGTCGATATTATTTCAGACGTCAATATGGCGTATTCCGAGCACGCACGCCGCTATCTTGCCGATTGCGGTCTGCCCAAGGAGAGAACCTACGTGACGGGCTCACCGATGGCAGAAGTGCTTCATAATAACCTCGCCCAGATTGAAGCGAGTGATATTCACGCACGCCTCGGACTCGAAAAGGGCAAGTATATTCTTCTCTCGGCACACCGTGAAGAGAATATTGATACCGAAAAGAATTTCAACTCGCTCTTCGGTGCGATCAACAAAATGGCGGAAAAGTACGATATGCCGATTCTTTATTCCTGCCACCCCAGAAGCCGTAACCGTTTGGCGGCAAGCGGATTTCAGCTTGATCATCGCGTGATTCAGCACGAGCCGCTCGGCTTCCACGACTATAACTGTTTGCAGATGAATGCGTTTGCGGTCGTTTCGGACAGCGGAACGCTTCCTGAGGAATCGAGTTTCTTTACGAGCATTGGTCATCCGTTCCCCGCAATCTGTATCCGTACCTCGACCGAGCGTCCCGAAGCGCTGGATAAGGCGTGCTTTATCCTTTCGGGAATTGATGAAAAGGGACTTTTGCAGGCGGTCAATACGGCAGTGACGATGAACGAAAACGGTGACTACGGAATTCCCGTCCCCGACTATATTGAAGAGAACGTATCGACGAAAGTCGTTAAGATTATTCAATCGTATACGGGTGTCGTTGATAAAATGGTTTGGAGAAAATTCTGACGAAAAATACAAAGAATTATTGAGAAAGGAGAGATTTTCGTGGAGAATAAAATTGAAAGAACGTTGTTTTGTGCAATAAATAGTGTTCTTTGCGGAGAATCTCTTGCCATAGAACCGCTTTCGGAAGAAGAGCTTTTGAGGTTATATGCTCTTGCCAAAAAGCACGACGTGACGCCGATGGTGAGTTGTGCGTTGGATCGGGCGGGACTTCTCCCCAAAGAGAGTGCGGTACGGGCAAAGTTTACAAAACAGCAAATGGTCGCCGTGCTTCGTCAAGAACGGCTGGATTATGAGTTATCTCAAATTCGAGGCGTTCTGGAAGAGGCAAAGATTCGCTTTTTACCGCTCAAAGGGTCGGTAATTCGTCCCCTTTATCCCGAAGCATGGATGCGTACAAGCTGTGATATTGACGTGCTGGTGGACGAAGAAACTCTCGATCATTGTGTGGCGCTTCTTTGCGAAAAACTTTCCTACGAAACCGACGGAGAACGGCATTTTCACGATATTTCTTTGCACTCACCGTCGGGCGTTCACCTCGAGCTTCATTTTAGCATTCTTGAAAAAATGGAATCAATCGATAGAGAGCTTTCCCGTGTGTGGGAGTGTTCCGCGCCGATCTCGGGGAATGTTTCGGAATATCGAATGACGAACGAGTATCTTGTGCTTCATACCGTGGCACATATGGCGTATCACTTTGTACACGGCGGGTGCGGAATCCGTCCGTTTTTGGATCTGTATTTTCTCAAAAAGAACGGCTCCGTTGACGAAGAGAAGCTACGGCAACATCTTTGTGCTTGTTCTTTGGAGCGGTTTTATGAAAGTGTCTCTTTGCTTTCCGAGGTGTGGTTTGGCGAAGCGGAACACACTGAGTTGACCGAAGAGATGCAGGAATATCTTTTGTCGGGCGGTATCTATGGAACGATGGAAAATCGTATTAGTGTGGCGCAGAGAGCAAAAGGGGGAAGACTCAGACATTTACTGGGACGAATTTTTTTGCCGTACGAAGACCTTACAGGACAGTATCCCATACTTGAAAAGCATAAAATTCTCACCCCAATCTGTCAGATTCGACGTTGGTTCCGCATTTTGTTTGGCGGCAGAGCAAAACGATCGATGCGTGAACTTCGTACGATTTCGACCGTTTCTGGCAAAAAGTGCGATCGTGCGAGTGCGCTGATGAATCAGCTCGGAATTTCGTGAAAAAATCCGCATCAAAAAATGAAAATTCCAAAAAGAAAGGGACTGTCAAGTCCCTTTTTTGCTTTTTTGGATTACTTTTCTTTTCCCAAAGAAAAGTAACGTCTTTCCAGTATCTCTGCGATTTCCCTTGCCGCACCGCCACTGCCGTAGTAGGCGCTGTGCGTGGCGGTGGTGCGTTTGCTAAGGAGCGAGAAAAATGCTTCTCGGAAGGACGGGGATTCGGGATCGATGAGGCGGGAAAAATCAAAATTTGTCTGCCGTTCGCTGACTTTTCGCAGCACGAGAATCTTTTTTGCGTGAAAAATACATTCTTCCTGTACCCCACCGCTGTCGGTCACGACCAGCTCCGAGGAAAGAAGTTCCCGATAAAAGTCATCAGGCGCCAGAGGAGGAAGTAACCGAATGTTTGGAATTTTTTCAAGACAAGCGTTGGCACAGTTGACAATGGTGGGATTCGGGTGGATTGGAAACAAAAATTCGTATTCCCGAAGCTCTGTTGCGATCTCGGCAAGGTGCTCGAAAATTCCGTTGAGAAAGGGAAGATTTTCACGGCGGTGGATCGTAATGAGAATTTGTTTTTTTGGCGTAGCGTCTGGCGTCGGCAGCGCACGCCAATAGTCAGCGAAGGTATTGCCTACCACAAAAATACGATCCATGGAAATTCCTTCGCGCAAGAGATTTTTCGCCTCGTCCTCGGACGGACAGAAATGCAGATGCGAAAGCGCCCCGATCATGCGGCGGAAGGCTTCCTCGGGATAGGGATCGTCCGATTGGTACGTCCGCATTCCCGCCTCGATATGTACCACGGGTAAGCCGTGTAAAAAGCCGTATTCGGCGCCGACAAGGGCGGAGAGCGTGTCGCCTTGTACGATCACAGACGAGAATTTTTCAGCAGAAAGTGCGTGCGTTATTTGCCGAAGCATCGCGGCTTTCGTTTCGCTCAGATCGGAAAAGCGCCCGAAGAGCGAGAGGCGGTAATCGGGGGAGATCGAATGAAAATTCAGCAGAGAATCGAGAAGTTCTCTGTGTTGATCGGTATGAAGAAGCTCAAACGGGAGTTTCTTTTTTTGACATTCCCACAGAAGAGGAAGAAGCTTAATGGCTTCGGGGCGGGTGCCCAGTATGAAAAGAACAGGTTTCATAACATATCTCCTTTTTTTTTACGGTATGCGGCACACCGAAAAAATATCATAGACAAGCCGAAAAAAATATGTTATAATAAGATACAGGAAGTTTTTTGTGAGGTGTCAAATGATCTCAATCGATCGTGTTCTTGAAAAATTAGACGAATATTTGCATAAGAACGACTATGCCGCGGCAGAGCGACATCTGTTTTTTTGGCTCTCGGAAGCCAAAAGCGAGAACGACCGACGCGCCGAACTGCTGATTCGGAACGAACAAATGGGCATCTACCGAAAGCTCGGAAAAAGGGAAGAAGCCTTGACGGCGCTTTGCGAGGCACTTTCTACGGTCGATGCGCTGGAAATTTCGCATCAGGTTGGTGCGGCAACGACCTACCTGAATGCCGCCACCGTCTACTGTGCGTTTGGAAAAGCCGAAGAGGGCATTTCACTGTTTGAAAAGGCAAAACTCGTTTACGAAGTCGAGCTTGACGAACACGACCGCCGTTTGGGCGGACTTTATAACAATATGGGACTCACCCTCGTCGAGCTTGGACGCTTCAACGAGGCAAAAGAACTCTATGAAAAGGCAATTTCGGTGATGAAACACAACGAAAACGCCGACGCCGAGGTCGCAATTACCTATCTTAACCTCGCCACGGCGGCAGAAAAGGAGTTCGGTCTTCTCGACGCCGACGAAGAGATTTCGGAGTGGCTTGACCGCGCCGAAGAATCCCTCGACCGTGTCGAACAGAGGGACGGAAATTATGCCTTCGCGTGTGAGAAATGCGCGACGGTTTTCGGATATTACGGACGCTTTGCCTATCAGAGAGAAATCGCAGAGCGGGCAAGGAGAATTTATGAATCATAAGGGTCTTGCACTTTCCGAGCGCTTCTATCGGGCGTTTGGCGAGCCGATGCTGCGCGAGCAGTTTCCCGAGCTTTTGGGACTTGTTGCCGCAGGACTTGTGGGCGCGGGCTCGGAGTGCTTTGGATACGACGATGAGATTTCCCGAGACCACGATTTTGAAGCGGGATTTTGTCTCTTTCTTCCGGAGGAAACGCTTGTCGATCGCAAGCAGGAATTTGCACTCGAGCGAGCTTACGCGAAGCTCCCGAAGGAATTTGAGGGAGTGAAACGCGCTCCGATGAATCCCGTCGGCGGCAATCGCCACGGCGTGATTCGTATTCGTGATTTTCTGACACAGAAAACGGGCAGGGAAGACGGAAATCTTTCGCTTCGCGAGTGGTTTTTCGTTCCCGAACAGTCGCTTCTCGAGGCAACGAACGGAAAGATTTTCTGCGATCCGCTCGGTGAGCTCCGTGCCGCCCGCGAACGGCTTGCGTATCTGCCCGAGGACGTTCGCCGTAAAAAGCTTGCGGGAAATTTGCTGCTTGCCGCACAGTCGGGACAGTATAACTACGGGCGCTGTATCGGACGGGGGGAGAGTGCCGCGGCACAGCTCACACTCGGCGAATTTGTCAGAAGTATTCTGCACACAATCTTTCTCTTGAACCGACGATATCTTCCGTACTATAAATGGAGCTTCCGCGCTCTGCGGGAACTGCCGATGCTCTCGGAGTGTGCGGACGATTTGGAGTACCTCATTTCGAGTGCCAATACGCCCCAAGAGGTGGCGAAAAAAACGGAAATCATCGAAGAGATCGCACAGAAGCTCTGCGAGGAACTGCGTCGAGAGGGACTTTCCGACCGACGGGACGCAGAGCTGGAAGCCAACGCATACGCCGTCAATGACCGCATTGCCGACGAATCGATTCGGAATTTGCATATTCTTTATGCCGTATAAACGGATATCAACGAATATCAACGGATAAGAAAGGAAAACTATGGGAACTTTTTTTACTTGCCTGTTTGTAGGTGCTGTTTTGGTTGTCCTTGGAATTTTGAATACGAGAGGGAATATTTCCTCGCTTCATTCGTATCACCGCCACCGCGTGCGCGAAGAAGACCGAGTGCCTTTTGGCAGAATGGTCGGACTCGGTACGATTCTTTGCGGTGTTGCCGTGATCGTTTTCGGTGCGATGATGCTTGCCTATGAGAAAACGCAGATCGAGGCGCTTTCACTGGTTGGTACGGCACTTTTGCTTGTCGGTCTTGCCGTCGGTCTGATCATTACCTTCCGCGCGATGATCAAATATAACGGCGGATTGTTTTAATTTGCGTTTCGTTTTCAAAAGAAACGTACACAAAAAGAATCGTGTAAAAATAAAGAAGCCTCTCCTTTTGGGAGAGGTGGCAGGCGAAGCCTGACGGAGAGGGGTTTGGTGAAATTACCCTCTCAGTCGCTTTGCGACAGCTCCCCCATTGG
>JAZOSZ010000239.1:0-7529 GCA_045657365.1 Eubacteriales bacterium | reverse complement strand
AGGTTCCGATTCAGCTGCATACCCACTATACCTCGGGACTTGCTTCGATGACGCTTCTCAAGGCAATCGAAGCGGGCGTCGACGTGGTCGATACCGCGATCTCTCCGATGGCAATGGGTACGTCTCAGCCTCCTACGGAGTCGCTCGTGGCAACGCTGGCGGGAACCGAACACGACACGGGCATCGACCTTGCGAAGCTCGATGAGATCACCAAGTATTTCGCACCGATCCGTGAGAAATATCTCGCGTCGGGACAGCTCGACCCCAAGATGCTCAAGGTCGACGTGAACGCACTGATCTATCAGGTACCTGGCGGAATGCTCTCGAACCTCGTTTCTCAGCTCAAGCAGGCAGGAAAGTCGGATAAACTGATTGACGTGCTGGAGGAAGTACCGAGAGTCCGCGCCGATTCTGGTTACGCACCTCTCGTTACGCCGTCCTCGCAGATTGTCGGAACGCAGGCAGTGTTCAACGTCATCGGCGGCGAACGCTATAAGATGGTAACGAAAGAATTCAAGGGACTTGTACAGGGACAGTACGGAAAGACGCCCGTGGCAATCGACGATGACTTTGCCAAGAAGATCATCGGCGACGCAGAGCGCATCACCGCGCGTCCTGCTGACGCACTTGCTCCCGAGCTTGACGCACTCCGCGAGAAGATCAAGCCCTATCTTGAGCAGGAAGAGGACGTTCTCTCCTATGCGCTCTTTGAGCAGGTGGCGCTCAAATTCTTTGAATACCGCAAAGCAAAAAAATACGGCATTGATGCCGAGCACGCAGATAAAGCACTCGGAATTCATACCGTGTAACGTAATAAAAAGGAAAGAACACGGCAGTTCATATTGAACTGCCGTGTTCTTTACGCATATATTATACCACAAAAAATTGGAAAAGTCAAGTCTTGTATTTGTAATTTTAGTATGCTATAATTTTGATTGTTCATCAACCAACGATTGATTGACTTGTGTGTGTTGATATGCTATACTAAAAATAGTTGGTATTTTTTACTTGTTAAGGGGGGATACGATTGAAAAAAATAAAAGAGAAAAATAAAAAGGCAAAAAAAGAAAAACTGTCCTTCCAACGAACATGGCAGAATAATCTGTTTGCACTTCGCGAGATCGGAAGGGCGTCACCACTGTATCTGATTTTTTATCTCGGTGCCACTGTGGTTTCCGGACTGTTGGAATTCTTTACGGGCGTGTATCTGCTTCGCAAAATCGTCAATGCCGTCGAAGCGGGAGAAGAACTTTCGGGAATCGTGCTGTACGTCATCGTCTTAATGTCGGTTACCGTGGTCAGCTATCTTGCTCTGAACTGGTTCTGGCACGTGATTTCTCCGAAAATGCGAGAGAAGGTTGCTTTGCGGATTCAAAAGGAGCTTTTTGCTAAGGCGTCCGAGGTCGAGCTTGGTTGTTATGAAAACCCCGCGTTTTACGACAAATACGTTCGCGCGATGGACGAGGCAAACTATCGGGTATCTCAGGTTTTGGATACGCTCGACACGTTGCTAAGCCATGTAATAAAAACCTCGGCAAACTCGTTTTTGCTCTTCTTTATCGATCCTTGGCTGATGGTGTTCGGCTTTTTTCCACTGTTTCTTGGCTTTATCAAAAAGAAAGAGAGCAAGATCTCACACGATTGGTCGGTGGCAAGAAAATCGACCGAACGCCGCGTTTGGTACGTACAGCGGAGCTTCTATCTGAACGATTACGCCAAAGAGATGCGCATTGGCGGCATCTACCGTCTGATGCTGCGCGATCTTCGGGCGAGCTACCGAACCTTTCGCGATCTGACACATAAGTACGGATTGAAGGTGACCTTGCTCTCTACGCTACGACATTTCGGACTTGACGTTCTGACCGTGTTTGGCGCGACGCTCTACGCGGTGTGGAGCGCGACGTACTTAGGACCCGCGAACGGCGGTATGAGTGTCGGTGACTGTGTGGTGGTAATCGGATCGATTTATGAGGTGGCATATAGCCTGAATTATATCGTTGATACGTTGACACAGTTCCACGAGCACGCGCTCTTTCTCGAAGACGTGCGCTATTTTCTCGACTATACGCCGAGCATCGTGGGCGGAGAACAGATCGCGTCCGAGGACGGCGGCGAGCTTCGCGTGGAGCACGTCAGCTTCCGTTACGATGGGGCAGAGAAGGATACCCTGAAAGATATCAGCTTTACCTTGAAGAAGGGAGAGCGCCTCGCCCTTGTCGGAAGTAACGGTTCGGGAAAAACAACGCTTGTAAAGCTTTTGCTTCGTCTGTATGATCCGAAGGAAGGAGAGATCCTTCTGGACGGCATCAATATCAAGGAAATGACGCTCGATTCTTACCGCGACCGCTTTGGCACGGTGTTTCAGGATTTTAAGCTCTTTTCGCTGAGTGTGCGTGAAAACGTGTTGCTTCGCGAGCCGAGAGAAGGCGACGAGGCGCTTGTCATCCAAGCACTGAAGGAAAGCGGCGCGTATGAACGCGTGATGCGTTTGCCGAAGGGACTTGATACGGTTCTGACGCGCGAATTTGACGACGAGGGTGCCAATCTTTCGGTTGGAGAACAGCAAAAGCTGTCGCTCGCCCGCGTTTTTGCCGAAAATACGCCGTTCGTGATTCTTGACGAGCCCTCGAGCGCACTGGATCCGATCGCGGAATATACGATGTTTGAAAATATGATGCGCGCGACCGAGGGACGAAGCGTGATCTTTATTTCGCACCGACTTTCCTCGGCGGTGCTTGCCGACCGTGTGGTTCTGATGGACGAAGGCAAAATTGCCGAGATCGGAACGCACGAGGAGCTTTTGGCACGCGGTGGAAAATACGCCGAAATGTTCTCGCGCCAAGCTGAAAATTATCTGGGAAGTGAGGTGACGGAGAATGAGTAAAGAAACGAAACAACCAAAGCGACCAAAGCAACCGATTGCTACGATCATTGGAAACAATTTGTTTATGCTTGGAAGGATCGCGAAATACGCCCCCGCCTATTTCTTCGCCAGCCTTTTTTGGGGAATGCTTCACGGCGTCCGATCGTCGATGACTGCAATTTATACCTTTTATCTTCTCAACGCAATTGACGAAGGAAGCGATTTTTCCTATTTTCTGAAGTTGACACTGGGAGTTATGGTGTTCTTCACAGTCGTATGGTTCTATGATTCGTGGTACTCAAAGTCGTATTCGTCGCTTTTGCAGAAAAAACTTCATCTGAAAATGCATGAGGAGCTTTTCGTGAAAGCTCGTTCGCTGGATATTGCTTACTTTGACGATCCCGAATTTTACAACGATTTTGTCTGGGCGATGAACGAATCGGACCGCCGCGCCATCTATGTGATGAATACGGTACGAGGCTTTTGCTATCAAATCGTCAGCTTCGCTACAAGCTTTACGCTGATCCTCTCCGTAAAGCCGACAGCGGCAATTATCGTACTCGCGTCGTCGATTTTCAGCGTCATTTGTTCGTTTATGAGCAACAAGGTGAATTTTGCGCACCGAAAGGAAGGCAATCCCTTGTGGCGTAAGCATGGATATCTGAATCGTGTCTACCATTTGCCCGACTACGCCAAGGAGATTCGCGTCAGCCACGCAAACGATCTTCTCTTGAAGGAATACGACGAAACTGCCGAAAAGCAAATTTCTCTTTCTGTGAAATACGGCAAAAAGTATTTTCTTTGCTGGGGAATCGGTTGGGAGATGTTTGCCGAGATCACGCGATTTATCATTATCTTTTATATGATGGGACTGCTTGCCGCAGGAGAAATCGCCATTGGCGGCTTCGTAGCTTCCATTACCCTCGTGTTGCAAATGCGAGGTACACTGAGTAACCTGCTTGGAAACTTTGCAAGATATGCCGAGCATTCGCTCTACATTGAAAAATACCGCGAATTTTTGCGCACCGAGCCGACGATTTTCGGTGAGGTTACCGAGATCCCCGAATTTGAAACGCTCGAATTCCGCGGTGTCAGCTTCTCTTACGAATTTTCGTCGCACGCCAAGTATCGTTTCCGCGACAAGCCTTCCGAGGAAAAGCTGACCGAGGCGCTCAAGGACGTCAATTTGACGATCCGCGCGGGAGATAAAATCGCGATTGTCGGATACAACGGTGCAGGAAAGACGACGCTGATTAAGCTGATGATGCGTCTGTACGACCCGACCGAGGGACAGATCCTTTATAACGGTGTGGATATCCGAACTTACGATCCCGACGTCTACCGTCAGAAGATCGGTACGGTATTTCAGGATTTTCAGATCTTTGCCGCGACGGTGGCGGAGAACGTGGTGGGCGGAGAATACGACGAGAAATGCGACCGCGAAAGAGTGCTCTCGTCCTTGGAAAAAGCCGATTTTTCCGAAAAGCTCAGTACGCTCCCCCACGGTATTCTGACACCGCTGACGCGACAGTTTGACGACACGGGAGTCAATCTTTCGGGCGGAGAATCGCAAAAGGTGGCAATTGCCCGCGTGTTTGCGCAAAATACCCCTATTATGATTATGGATGAGCCGTCAAGCGCCCTTGACCCGATGGCGGAGTATCATCTCAACCAGTCGATCCTTCACCATACGGAAGACAAAACGGTGATCTTTATTTCACACCGTTTGTCCACCACGCGTATTGCCGACCGAATTTATATGTTCGATACGGGACGGGTGGTAGAAGAGGGAAGTCACGAGGAGCTTCTCTCTATGGACGGAAAATATGCTGAAATGTTCCGACTGCAATCCGAGAAATACCGAACCGAAGAACAAGCGGAAGAAACTGCATAAAAAAAGCCCTTGCGTCGCTTGACGCAAGGGCAATTTCTTGTTTACTTGAGGGTTTCGGGGTAGAGCTCTTTTCTTGCAAGATACAAGCGGTGTGCGTCGTTCTTGAAGAAATACTGATCTGCCTCGGTGGTTCTCGACCAAGCTGCCGTCAGGAAACCCTTGAGAAGGGTAGGATCCAGCTTCTCTTTGCAGAAGGCAACCGTCTGGTATGCGTTGACCTGACACTGATACGAGGAACAAGTGGGAATCTGATCGAATCCGCGCTCGTTGAGAAGCTCGTAGGACTTGATACGGAAGTCGTAACGCTTCGGATGCGTTTCGGGGTACTCCGTGAAGGTTTGATAGAACCAGTTCATCTGAACGACCGATTTCGACATTCTGTCAAGATACAGCTGTTCGTGTCCTCTCTCCCACATATAGTCTGCCCAACACATCGGTCTTGCACCGTGCTTTTCGCATTCGCCTGCGATGTAGAAGAAATCGTGCCACCAAAGGTCACGTGCTCTGACAACGACCTTTTCGAAGGTTACCTGCTTTCTTTCGACTTCCTCATCAAATCCGATGTGGAAATACTCGGGATAATCGAAGAGCTCGCAGACTTCCTTGATGATATCGGCGCAGAACTGATAGTACGCGGGCGAGGAAACCATACGGTTATACTGCTTCATCCAGGTCATGTGACCTCAGGAGAAGTTGAGCTTCGGGATCGGCATAATGCCGAGCGCTCTCATTTCGTCGAGCTTCTTCTTCATAAAATCCTTGGTCCAAGCGTTGGGTGCCGAAATCTCGGGGTGAGATTCGTACTTGATCGCGTCGCCGAGGTCGATGATTGCCGAATTGTATTTGCGTTCGGCAAGGAACTTCATATAGTCGTCCCAAGCGTCGATTTCGGTGGAGTTGTTTTCGTTGTAGCTCGGCTTGAGATACCAGCCGCGGGGGGCGGTGGAAGCGTCGTCCCACATATGATCACTGAGATAGACGAACGCACACCATAACATATCGTGTTTCATTTTTGGATTCTCCTGATTTATTTTAAGGTTTCGGGGTAATGTTTCTTTCGTCCGAGGTAGAGACGCTGTGCATCGTTCATCAGCGAATAGATATCACCCTCATCGGTGTATTTCCAAGCTGCCGTCATAAAGCCCTTGAGGTGTTCGGGGTTCAGACGGTCTTTGCAGAACGCAACGGTTTGCTCGGAGTTCATTTTATACTGCCAGGTCGAGCTGGTCGGAACCTGATCGTAACCCATTTCGTCGAAGATCTCGTAGGTTTTGATACGGAATCCGTAACGCTTCGGGTGGTTGTCGGGCCATTCCTGGAAACGGTCGTAGTACCAGTTGGACTGCAGAATCGTTTTGGACATATTCTTGAGGAAAATCTGCTCGTTCTCGGGTTCCCAGAAATAGTCACTCCACATCCAAGGTCTTGCGCCGTGCTTCTCGCACTCACGGCAGATGAAGAAGAGATCGTTCCACCAGAGCTTTTCGCCGCGGACGACCGCCTTCTCGTAAGGCTGCTTTCTTGCTACTTCCTCATCAAATCCGATGTGGAACAACTTGGGATAACCAAAGAGTTCGCAAACCTCTTTGATCAGATCGGCACAGAATTGATAGTACGCGGGCGAGGAAACCATACGGTTATACATCTTCATCCAGGTCATGTGACCGCAGGAAAAGTTGAGCTTCGGAATAGGGGTAATGCCAAGCGAACGAAGCTCATCGAGCTTTTTCTTTAAAAAATCCTTGTCCCACGCATCGGGGGCAGAGATTTCGGGGTGCGACTCATACTTGACGGCATCTCCGAGGTCAATGACGACCGTGTTGAACTGCTTTTCGGCAGTAAACTTCATATACTGATCCCAGCAATCGATATCGATCTCGTTGCAGGGAGTGTAGGGGGGATCGAGATACCAAAGCGGCTCGCAGGATTCGTCCGACCACATGTGTCGGCTCAGATGTACGAGCGACGCCCAAATCATTTCGTTTGCCATAAGAATTCTCCTAATTACTTCAATGTCTCAGGGAAGTACTCCTTACGTCCCATATAGAGACGGTGAGCATCGTCGAACAGACGGTACTTGTCGGTCTCGGTGGTGAATACCCACGGAGCAGCCATAATACCCAGGAGGCGCTCGTTGTCCAACTTATCCTTGCAGTATGCACAGGTGTGCTTGAGGTTTACGGTCTTTTGCCAACCCGATGCGGTGGGAACCTGATCGTAGCCCATTTCGTCGCAGATTTCGTAGGTCTTGATACGGAAGCCGTAGCGCTTGGGATGGTTATCCGGGAAGTCCATAAAGTGATCGTAGTACCAGTTGGACTGGAGAATCGACTTGGACATGTGCTCAAGGAAGTACTTCTCGTTCTCGGGCTCCCAGAAATAGTCGGACCAGATCCAAGGACGGGCGCCGTACTTCTCACACTCGCCTGCGATAAAGAACAGGTCGTGGAACCATAGCTTCTGACCGCGGCAGACGACCTTTTCGACGTCCTGCTGCTTTCTCTCTACTTCCTCGTCAAAGCCGATGTGGAAGTACTTGGGATAGTCAAACAGCTCGCAAACCTCTTTGATCAGATCTGCGCAGACCTGATAGTAGATGGGCGAAGAAACCATACGGTTGTACTGCTTGAGCCAGGTGTGGTGACCGCAGGAGAAGTTGAGCTTCGGAATGGGCGTGATGCCAAGAGCTCTCATCTCGTCGAGCTTCTTCTTAAGGAAGTCCTTATCCCATGCATCGGGTGCCGAGATCTCGGGGTGCGACTCGTACTTGAC
>JAZOSZ010000238.1:0-12270 GCA_045657365.1 Eubacteriales bacterium | reverse complement strand
GAACGACCGCATCGGGTGAAAGACCTGCCTTGCGGCACTTAATATCGAGGAACTTTTCAGCACCAAGGTCGGCGCCGAAGCCTGCCTCGGTGATTGCGTAATCCGAAAGCTTGAGCGCAAGCTTCGTGGCACGGACCGAGTTACAGCCGTGTGCAATATTGGCAAACGGACCGCCGTGAATCAAGGCGGGGGTGTTTTCTACCGTTTGCACGAGGTTGGGCTTGATCGCATCTTTCAGAAGTACCGCCATTGCCCCTGCCGCCTGCAGATCGCGACAGTAAACGGGTTTTCCGTCATAGGTGTAGGCAACGAGAATATTGCCAAGACGAACCTTGAGGTCGGCAAGGTCTTCGGCAAGGCAGAGAATTGCCATAATTTCGCTGGCAACCGTGATCATAAAGTGATCCTGACGCGGAATGCCGTCTACCTTCGAGCCAAGACCTACCGTGACGTTGCGGAGCGCGCGGTCGTTGGTGTCGGTGACACGGGCAAAGAGAATACGGCGCTGGTCAATGCCGAGCTCGTTGCCTTGCTGAAGGTGATTATCGATGATTGCCGAGAGAAGATTATTGGCCGCAGTGATCGCGTGGAAGTCGCCCGTAAAGTGGAGATTGATATCGTCCATCGGAACGACCTGCGCATAACCTCCGCCTGCCGCACCGCCCTTAACACCGAAGACGGGACCGAGAGAAGGCTCGCGGAGCGCGATGATCGCGTTCTTGCCCATTTTACGCATTGCCATGCCAAGACCGACGGTGGTCGTGGTTTTTCCTTCCCCTGCGGGCGTGGGGTTGATAGCGGTTACGAGGATCAGCTTTCCGTTCGGACGGTCGGCGGTACGCTTGAGAAAGCCGTCGGTGATCTTTGCTTTGTACTTTCCGTAGAGTTCCAGCTCGTCGTCCTGAATGCCTAAGGTGTGAGCTACATCGGTAATGGGAAGCATTTTCGCTTCTCTTGCAATTTCGATATCGGTTTTCATAAGAAACTCCTTGATTTTCAAAATTATTCATCTTATAGTATACCATAAAAGTATCCGAATGTAAAGAGCTTTTTGCGGCAAATTTTACCAAAAAAAGAAAATAAAATCGATGGAGCGCAGAACTTTTGGAACGCACACCATCGATCGATTTATGTATTTTTGTTTTTCTTCCCCAAGGCAAGGCGGAGAAGCAGGAAAAGTCCAAGGAAGAGCACACTGCCGAGTGCGGCGCCCGCGGTATCGGTCAGAACGTCCGAGAAATCGCCGGTACGGCCTTGAGAGAATGTTTGTAAGTATTCGTCGACACACGCAAGAAGAAACGAGGCGGGAAGAGAAAGGAGAAGCCAGAGAAAATCGAAGCGACGTTTGGCATAGAAGGGAGAGAAACCGAGCGCCCATATATTAAGGCAAAGAAGTGTAGAAAGGATGGTAAACTCGGTAAAATGAGCCATATCACGTACGGTTTTTTCGGAAATCGGCTCCTTGATGCCGACCGAGGAAGCGACCTCGTTGACGATCTCGTGAACCTGAGAACTTTGCTCGGTGGATGCCGCTGCGTCCTTCAGAGAATTTCCGAAGATAAAACCGAGCCAAAGGACGGTCAGAAGAAGCGGAATCGCAATGCGAAGTACGCGCAAAACGGTCGGATGTTTCAAAAGCATAAAGAATCTCCTTGAGTTTTCAAAAAATTACTTGCAATCAGAAGAATTTTGTGGTAAAATAAGAAAGCAAAAAAGAATATGCCTGCATAGTTAAATGGATATAATAGCCCCCTCCTAAGGGGTAGTTATGGGTTCGATTCCCGTTGCGGGTGCCATTAGTGATCATAGGTATGCTGGCTTTCAGCATTGTCAAAGTGGTGGCAATTTAGCCTCTATCCTTATCCTAATTCATTAAAGTATTATATCATACTTTTCCCCACATTTCAATATGCGTTTTCAAAAAAGAAAGGCTTCGGAACGGTTGTTCCGAAGCCTTTGGTTTTTTGAGATTACTTAGCGATAACGTAAGTTCCGTCAGTCATCATAAAGACGACGACGTTTTCATAAACGGTGACGATAGAGGGCATCTGCGTTCCGCAGTTGATTTTTTGGTTATTGACATTATAGAACGAGGTCGTGGTAACGCCCGTTACGAGATCGGTAGTCACGGTCCTATAACCGAATTCGTACGAAAATTCGTCAAACGGCGCGGGATGCTCGGTGAGCTTCACGGGAGCTGCCGTCGTACCGTTATAGTAGTAATACTCGGTCGTTGCGGTTGCCTCGTTGAAGAGGGAAAGAATCATATATTCGGGAGCTTCCCACAGCAGCGAGTAGGGCGTCAGATCCATCAGCTTTTCCATCTTGAAATTGTAAGCGGCGCCGTTATACAGAACGTAGTTGTTCTTGATATCTGCGGCGTAGGGCAGGTAAGAAAGGCGCGTTCCGTTGACGTCTACAAGATAGATTGCATACGAGGAAGTACCGATGTCTTCATACTTCAGATAAACATTGTCGCTGACCTGTTGATAATCAACGAAATCGGTGATGTCAGCCGCAACGGTCAGATCGTTATTGAGAATGAAGTACTTACGCTGAGAAGAAATCACGTCGTTGACCAGCGGAGCAACATAGGCAATGTTCTTTGCTTCTGCCGTGTAGGTAATATCGTTAGCGGCAGAGAGGTCGTAAATGTAGTAGCCGAATTCAACGTTCTTTGCCGTCTTTGCTACGGGATCCAGTACGGTATAAACGAGATCGAATTTCTCATCTTCCATCGTGAAATCATAAGAGATAGCATTTCTCGGCAACGTCATCTCGGATTGCAGGAGAACGTTTCCGTTTTCAAGAACGAACCAGAAGTAGGACTGGTAGTTCATCGGGATTTCGTAAGAGTAAACGCATTCAATCCACTTGGTAAGGTCGTATACAAAGATCTTGCCATCCATTTCAATGTAACCGAATTTGTCGTTCTGGACGTCAAAGGCGGGGCGGTAGATCAGCTCCATCGGATCAAATTTTCCGAGAACGGTGCTGTCCCACGCGTCAAATGCCCAGACGGTACCGTTGAAGTTGATGTAGTCCACGTTGTTGAGCGATTCCATTTCCACGATCAGATTGGCGGCCATCATTTCCCAAGGCTCTAACGAAGCAGGGGTCCAAACGGCACTGCAGATTGCGGTGGAATCCGAATACGTGTAAACAGAAGTGGTCTTCGAAACGGTTTCGGTATAATCGTAGAAGTTGTTTGCTTCATCCTTCAGATTTACCACGGTTTCGTTATAGCGTAAGTAGTTCACGATTTCGGTGGTAACCGTGTAATAATGTTGAGAGAGTTCGATATCAATGAAGATTCTCTGGTTGGAAAGCGTGGTGGCATCGTTTCTTTCGCAAACGATCTTTCCGTTTTCTACGTCGTAGATGCGGTACGTCGTGCTGGTCGTTGCTTCATTGTAGATAGAAACCAGCCAATAATTGCCAACGCTGTGCAAGAATCTGTCAAAGGTCATATTGGTCAGAGCCGTCACGAGATTCGGCTGGGTCTGTGCGGTATTGACGTACTTTTTCAGATCCACGCCCGTGGGAATGGGATGAACGACAGTGGGAACACGGTCACCGGTTACGGGAGCGACTTGCTCGTAGAGAACGACGATCGCGCCGCCGCAGGTGTCACAGAATTTGTCGGAGTTGTCGTCCTTGTGCTCACAAAGCGTGAGGCTGACGCTACAGTCATCGCAGACCTTGTCTTCGTTTTCGTCTTTATGCTCGGAACAAAGATCGGTGTCGCAAACGTCACATTTTGCATTCGCGTTGTTGTCGACGTGTGTGTCGCAGGTTTTTTCTTTTGCGCATCCAAAGAACACGACGGACAGACAAGCGATTGCCAGTATCAATGCAAGAATTTTAGTTTTCATCGTTTTTCTTCCTTTCGCTTATTTGAAGATATAATAGGTTTCGCTTGCTACGATCCAAGAGTATCCCTTGCCGGTTTCGCACGGAACGGCAATTCCGTTTGTGGTGAGCAAGAGCTCGCCGGCGGTATTAAAGATATTGGATTGCGACCAGAAGTTGTCATGGACAATAATAATATTGTTGTGGACGGTGGCGTTGGTCGAAGATTCGGACAGCGTTTTTCTTACAAGCTCACCCTTTTCGATCGTGATGAGCTCAGTGCCGTAGGATTTGAGCATGATGAAGTTGTCATAAATCTCGTAGGCGTAATTGCTCAGCTCAAGAAGCGGCTTGCAAGCGTTGTTGTAAAGCTTTCCGTCGTAGATGAATCCGTTGTCGACGGCTTGATAGGAAGTGTCGGTCACGTCAACGTAGAGGGCAGGGGTGCCGTTCGTTACGTTGATTGCATAATAGAGTTCTTGCGCTTCGTTATAGGTCTTCGAGTTGATCAGAAGCGTTTCGGCATCCTTCATTCCTACCACCGAGGCTTGCGCGACGATGAAATTCGGAAGTTCGGCAACGATCTTGAGTTCGTTATCAAGGATGACGGTAACACGCTCGCGGGAGAGCGTCTTTTCGTTGATCTTCTGGATCACGGCAAGCTGATACTCGCCCTTGAAGCCGATGCCCGTCTTTGCGGAATCATTTGCCGAAAGCAGGCTCAGCAGCTTGTATTCGAGCGAGACGGGGGTAGCAACACCCGTTTTGGCGTCTACGATGACGTAGTTCTGGTTGCATCTTTCTCCGTACGTCGTTTCGTAATTGTATTCAGCCTTCGGAGCGACGACGTCACTTGTGAAATGGTAGAGAAGATTTCCGTTGTTCAGAACGTAGCGACCTTCGAGAAAACCGTAATCTGCGGGAACCTTGTACTCACCGACCTTCTGATAGGTCTTGTTGAAAAGGTAGGCAGAACCGTCTTCCTCAAAAACGTAGAAGGATTCGCCGTAGGCGAGATCGATTTCGGGAACCGGATATTCCTTGCCCTTCTCAAAGGTGATGAGAAGATCGCCGTAGATGTTGAAAACGTAGATTTTGTCGTTGATTTCTGCCGCGTAAGGATGGAACCCTTCCATCGTACGGGCGACGGTAGGATCTTTCGCGAGCAGGTTGCCGTTTACGTCGTAATAATAAGTATTCGTTACGGGGGTGAAAATGCTCGGAACCGTTTCTTCGTAGAAGGTGTGGCGAACGATCAGAATCGGAAGCGTGCCCAAACTGCGAATTTCATAGCGTTCGTTGTTTGGAAGGTCGGGGTTGTTTTCTACCGAATCTTCCCAAATCAGCTCACCGGTTGCGACGTTATAGACTTCGTAGTTGATCGAGGTGAGTCTTTCGTGCATAATATCTGCGTAGCCGAACTCGGTACGGAGATAAAATTTTCCGAGATCGGTTACCACGACGTTGCTGAAGAGCATATTTGTGCTGTGAAACAGAGGGGACTGCGATTTGAGCGGGGTTCCGACGGTCGGGTCGGTAAAGGTGAGATATTCGTTCCACTTGCCGATGACTGCCGCATAGTCGGGCGTTACGTCCGTGGGCGTGGTGTCATCTTCGGGCGGCGTCGCGTCGTTGTTTTCGTTCTTTTTAAACAGGGAACAGGAACTCAACAGCATTGACAGACAGAGCACCGCGGCAAGAAGCAAAAGTATGATGGAATGTTTCTTCATATTTTGATTTCCTTTCTTCGGAATGAATTACAGTAACATCTGTAAACTGCTGTCAGGCGACCGACGCGATCGAATAGAACAGATCGTGTTCTTCCAGATGCGTATAAACGAGATAGCTTCCGTCAAACTCGTAGACGGTCATCTCGTTCGCCGTGGTCAGCACGTGCGAGAGCTCTGCGTTGTAAAGCGTGTACTTTCCGTCGAAGACGATAACGTAGTCGTTGGTGCGTTCGGTGATTTCAGCACCCGAAAAGATCGGATTCAAGGAGAAGTTCACCGTGTCGTAGGTCAGTGAGAGGTAATTCTTGGTGCCGTCGATAGCAGAGAGAACGTCGGTGGGAATAGAGGAAACGATGATCTTGTTTCCGAGAATGAATTCCCACTGAAGATTGTTTTCCTCAAAGGAGTAGAGAGCCTTCATATCGTAGTCGTAAACGCCTTTCGAGGTAACGACGTACGAACCGACCAGCTCAGCATCGGCGGGCAGATAGGCGCGGAGTACGCCATCCTTGGAAACGATTGCCTTGGGCGTTACGATATCGTGAAGATCTACGAGGTAATCACCGCTTTCGAGGACGGTGAAGCCGAGAAGATTCTCTTCAAACTGCATCGCGAAGAAATCCAACAGATGCTCGGGAACGAGCGAAGTCATATCAAGGAGCACCGAGAGGTCGTTGTCAAGAACCTTGACGACCGGGTTGCTGAGCTTGCCGTTTTCGATCGGAGAAACAACGGCGTAGTTGACAACGTGTTCGGTGGCGTCAAAGCCGGGGATCTCCATTTCGTTCAGCTCGTAATTGCTATACAGCGTGTCGATGACAAAATCGAGTTCGATCGTTTCGGTTTTTCCGAGTTCTACGTCAAGCAGTTCCCAGGTCACACGGTATTGAAATCCCATACTGTCGGTGTAATCGGGGGTGAGATTGCTTTCCTCGGAAAGCGCCTCAACGTACTGAACCAGCACGTCACCGTCTTCCAGGAAGAAGACGTCCGGGTAGTAGCTTATTTTTTTGAAATAGTGATGATCGAGAATGCACTGGAAGGTGTTCTTGTCGTAAACTTCAAGGAAATAAGCACCCGAAGCATTGTCCATATCGAAGAAATATCCGTATTTCTCCGTTTCGTAATCGAAGGTGGTGATCACGGGTTCGGTTTCACCGTTCACGATACGGACGATGGTACCCGTTTTCTCATCAAATACGACGTGGGTGCTTCCGAAATAGTACGCGGGAGCACTGTACGCCGAGGTTGCGGTATCAAGGGCAATGGAGTCGTTGTTGGTCTTGAGGATCAGGTTGCCCGCAACGTCGTAAAATTCATACGTAACGGCAATGTCGTAAATACAAGCGTCGGGATTTTCGCTGTCGATCTCAGTCACGGTTGCCTTGGATACCTTGATGATTTCGATGGAGTGATAATCGTCGGTCAGAACTTCGATCGAAACGTCAACGACCGAATCGGGATATTTGACGGTTTCATCATAGACGGCGAGATCGTTCCAGTTGAAGGGAGCATAAGCGCCGTTTTTATAGGTGTTGGTGATCGAAAGAACTTCTTTCTTCAGCTGAGTGTTGTAAACCTTGATGACCTCGGTAACGACGTTCTTGGTATCAACGTCGGCAGTGCGGAGCGCGATCAGATTCTTCGAGGTCGCATCTCCCATCGAACCGACGAAGGCACCGTCAAACCGCGTTGCGGCACCGAGCTTGTTCCATCTCTTCTCGGCGGAAAGCTTGAAGAAGTTTTCGAGAATCGGTTCTACCGCTTCGTGCTTCTGTTCGTCATTGAGGGGCGGAGTGCTTTCGGCGTCGGGGTTGTCTTTCTTGGCACAGCCGACGAGAAGCAACGTCAAAAGAAGCAAAACGGAAAGAAGTTTCAGCAATGTGTTATTCTTCATAATTCTAATCTCCTTTTACTTCTTATTTTAAAACGTACGTGATGGGTTTGCCTTCAAAGCTCGTGTGGATCACGACCATATCTTCAAAGGCGTACAGGGAGCGTGCTCCGTAGCCGATCAGAAGGGTTTCACCGTCGGCAGTGTGAACGCTGTACTCACCCTTCTCGGTGGTCAGATAGAGACCGCGGATCGATTCCCCGTTTTCTGCCGAGACTGCCGCGTGGAAATTGTTGTTCACACCGTCGGTCAAAAGGACAGGTTCGTCGGTCGTTTCGTTGAAGAGGTAGGTTTCCATAGCGCCCGTGGCAAAATTGAATTTCTGAAGGAAAATATTTGCCGAAGCGTTGTCGATCTCAACGATCTCAAAGCCGTTTTCAGCATAGCTGTAAATGGCGTTCATCTCGTAATCGTAAATCGTCGTGTCCGATACGATGTAATGGCAGTTAACGTACGATTCGGGGGTTGCCGAAACAACGTTTCCGTCAAGATCGAAGAGGTAGGGACGAGCTCCGCCGCCTGCCTGAACGTAAGCAAAATAATAGTTTGCGTTCAGCGCATACGCAGAATTGAGGATGATGCCGGGCATGGTGTTCTTGAACGCGTACTCGATCTTCAGATCGTTGTCCATTACCACGAATTCAGGGTAGTTGGAGGTCGATTCATTCGCAAAGCGAATGATCATCGCCTTGTTCTGACGACCGTCTGCCAGCTCAAAGGGAATAGAATCGTCTTCGACGTACGCCGTATCAAGTTCGCTAACGAAGAAATCGAGATCAAGCTCGGTCATCGTTCCGTCGGTAAAGGTGATCAGATAACTCTGGATCGTGTAGCGCATACCGAATTCGTTGATGTCGCAGGGCGTGTATTCGTCTACGACCGTGTATTCCTGGAGCAGAACGTTACCGTTGTTCAGAACGAACGGAGCAATGGCCGTATTTTTGGGTGCCTTGTAAGAAGCACAGCACATTCCCGAACGGTTGAAGATCTGGATTGAATCATAATCCCACGCATAAACGTATCCCTTGTATTCGGCATCGAATTCGTCGATCTCGTAGCCGTTGGCAAGAACGGCGTCCACGGTGCGGACGATGTTCATATCCTTGTCGATCCAAAGAACCTCGTCGCCCATACGGCAGGAGATGAGTCCGTTTTCAAAACGGTGGAGTTCGTGATTTTGCTTATCGGTGGTGCGAATGACTTCGCTCGCAGGCTTTGCGAAATAGTACGAAGTCGACGTACTCGAAAGTTGTCCCCCGCTGTAGTTCGACTGAATGACGCGAACGATCGGATATTCGATCGAAACGTCAAGGTCGATGTAATTTTCGACCTCATAGAGCGTGTTCGTTACACTTTGCTCGGTAACGATGCTCTCGGTGGTCAGATCGTAAATCTTTACGGTTTCGGTCACAGAGTTGTAAACGTCGAGGTCCTTCGTCTTGAGGGCAAGAAGATTGTGCTCGGTATCATAGGCAACAACCTCTCCGTCCAATCTGGAAATTTTTTCGTAAAGAATGGGTTCGGCTTCTCCCTTTAGAGCGAGATATTTGTGGATCTCGTGTTCCGAAGGCTCTTGCTCTGCGCCAAACGGGACGTCTTCTGTTTCTTTTCCGTCGGCACAGCCCGAAAAAAGAAAGACGACGCCAAGAATGACTGCAAGCAAACTGCAGAGTTTTCTTTTTTTCATAGAGTTCTCCTTTGCTATGTTTTTTTGGCAAAGCGCCTGTGATAAGCGCCCAAAAGCAAGCTGTGAGAGAGGGCGCGGGGACACTCTCTTCGCACAGCCAAACGTCAAAATAAAAAGCGGGACGCAATTTACTCGTCGTTGTGGTTTTACTGTCGAGTACTTGTCAGATATCATTATAACACAAAAAAAGATAAAAATCAATATGTAAAGAAAATAAAAAATCAAGCAAAAATGAAAGTTTTTCTATAGGAGCGTCTTTGTGTTCTGAGAACGAATATTTTTCAAATTCTTCCAAAATTCTTTTGAAAAGCTCTTGCTTGTCGCAGGGTTTTGTGTTACAATAATGCTAAAGTATATGCAACGATGTTGCGGTAACTTCGAATTTTTTAAAATAAAATATAATAAGAGGACAAAACAAATGAGTGAAAAGAACTATCTGCAAGAAAAAGACCCCGCGCTTTTTGCCGTGGTGCAAGCCGAAACCGACCGTCAGACCTATGGCCTCGAAATGATCGCTTCGGAGAGTATGCAGCCCCGTCTGGCAAGAGAGATCGCGGGCGGTGTATTCAATAATAAGACTGCCGTCGGTCGTGTCGGCTATCAGCGTTTGATGGGATCGGAACCCTCAAACGAGCTCGAAAAGCTCGCCGCCGAGAGAGCTTGTGAGATTTTCGGCGCTGACCACGCCAATATGACGACCTATTCGGGAAGCGTTTCCAATTTCTGCGCGTATTCTGCGGTTCTGAAGGCGGGCGATACCGTCGTTGCTATGGACCCCGTGACGGGTGCGCATCAGTCGCACGGCGACCCCAGAAATATTTCCTCTCGCCTTTACGATTTTCATTTCTTCGGACTCAACCCCGAAACGCTGGAGATCGACTACGAGGGCGCGGAGAGACTCACCAAAGAGTATCGTCCGAAGCTCATCGTTATCGGCTCTGCCGCATATCCCAGAAAGATCGACTACGCACGACTTGCCAAGATCGCACATGACAACGGCGCGTATCTGATGGCGGATATTGCACACTTTACGGGACTCGTTTCGGCAGGACTTGCTCCCAACCCCGTTCCTCACGCAGATATCGTTACCGGCTCGACCACGAAGACGATGTGCGGTCCTCACAGCGGATTTATTATGTGTAAGGCGGCACTCAAGGATACCGTGGAGCATAGCATTTACCCCGGATACGTAGCATCGCTTCACCTGCAGACGGTTGCTGCAATGGCGTATGCGCTCGAGCGTTCCAAGACGCCCGAATTCAAGGCACTGATGAAGCAGGTGGTGGATAATGCCCAGTATTTGTGCGAGGCGCTCAAGAAGAGAGGCTTTGGCATCTTTACGGGCGGTACCGACTGTCATATGTTCTTGCTTGAGTTACATCACTTTGGCGTGGACGGCGTGAAATTCTCCGACGTGCTCGAGGAGATCGGAATTACCGTCAACTCGAAGGGAATCCCGTTCGATACCGCAAAGGTCGCAATGGGCGTCCGTATGGGTACGACGGTGTTGACGCAGAGAGGAATGAAGGAGCCCGAAATGGACCGTATGGCAGATATTCTGCTGGAGGCGGCAAAGGGCTACGACAATCCTCAGGTCATTGAGGCACTCAAAGCAAAGGTTCGCGCAATGGCGGAAGAATTCCCGATTCCCGAGGAATACGCCCTGTAATTTCAAAGAACATCAAACCGCGACGGCAGGGCTCTGCCGTCGCGGGTTTCGTATAATTACGACGCTGTTTCAATAGAATGAACTGTACGGAATTTTAACCCAAAAAAGGGGGAGCTATGGCAGAATTATTTCAGAAAAACGGACGGGTCAGCGTTCTGGGAACCGAGGTGCTTCGGTGGCGAGTTTCCTTGCCGATCGCGGGCGAGAAGATTGCCGCATTTTATGGGGAGATCGGAGCGCGTGCCGTCGGCTATTGTGAAGGGGCTTTGTGGTCGCTTGCCGAGCGCGAATTTGAAGAGAGTGAAGAGAAAAATAAGCGGTTTTCCTTTCCTTCATTTTCCTATCGCTTGGAAGGAAAAATCACTTACGAGGACGAGCAATTTCTTTCGCTCTGCCTTGTGGCAGAGCTTCGACGCCGCGGGGGAAACAAGGCACTCGGACACTTTGAGGACGGGCAGGTGTGGGAGAAAAAAACAGAGGTGCTCTTGCCGCCCGAAGAGGTCATTTTCCAATGTTGCGGAACGCATTTTTCGCGAAAAGAAAAAAAGACGGCGTGCGGAATTCTTCTTTCCTCGGACAGCGCTCTGTGGTATGACGGAAAAAGTTGGACTGAAAAGAAATTTAAAAGATAAAAAAGCAAAAAACTCTTGTAAGAAGAGGAAAAATATGCTATGATAATATTATATTTAATCGTAGAAAATAAAATCAGCAAAAATGATCAAACAAAAGTAAGGCGGTGAGATTTTGTCAAAGGAATTGATCGAAAAAATCAAGAAAGCCGAGGCAGAGGCGGGAAAAATTCGCGCCGAGGCGGCAGAAGAAGCCAAAGAGCAGATTCGCCGTGCCGAAGCGGAAGCGGCACTCTTTTGCGAACATTCCGAAAAGGAAGCCGAGCGTGAGAATGCAGAAAAGCTTCGCCTGACGCGTGAAAAAGCAGAGGAGCTTCTCAAACGAAGCGCCGAGGACGCCGAAAAAGAAGCGGCAAAGGTTCGTAAAGCGGCGGCACCCAATCGAAAAGAAGCGACCAGACTCGTCGTTGAAGGAGTGCGGAAACTATGTCAGTAATCAAAATGAAAAAGCTGACGGTGTTTGCCCATAAGGACGAAACCGATCTGCTTCTCCGACGGCTCGTTCATTTGCGGTGTGTCGAGGTTCGCACGGCAGAAGCGCCCCGCGGGCAGCTTTCGATGATGCGATGTGATTTCGACGTGCAAAGAAGCGAGCTGGAAGCGTCGCTTTTGCAGATCGGAGAGACAATGACGCTTCTTGCTCCTTATTCGCAGAAAAAACGAAGCTTGCTTCGTCCGAAGCAAAAAGCAGATTTTGAAAAATTCCGCGAGGACGGTTCGGAAGCGCGTGCCCGCGACGCTGTCCGTCGGGCGGGTGACCTTGCGGAACGGAAAAACGCGATTCGCGCGGAGAGTGCTGCACGGCAAGC
>JAZOSZ010000237.1:0-4079 GCA_045657365.1 Eubacteriales bacterium | reverse complement strand
ACGATGATTCGCCCGATGATCTATATGCCTGAAAAGGACGTGCGTTATTTCGCGGGCAAAGCCGAGCTTCCCGTGATGAAATCTCCCTGTCCCGCCGACGGAAATACCGAACGAGAGGAGATGAAGCAACTGCTTTCGCGTCTGGAACGCGAGAACAAGGGCTTGCGCTATCGTATTTTCGGCGCGATTCAGCGCGGAAAGATCGACGGATTCCGTGAAGTGGGGAAGATGCAGGGTGTGAAGAATTACAGCGACGACGAATAAAAATTTGGGTGCTTGCCTTAAGGCAAGCACCCAAATTTTATTTTCTCTTTCTTTTGAGTTTTGCTTTTGCTTCTTCAAAGGGCTTATCGTTATGCAGAATCGAAACGCATTCGTTGTCGACCACGATGAAATGATCGATCAGAGTGATGCCGATTTGTTGCAGAATGAGCTTGATTCGGTGTGTGGTGGCAATATCCTGCTGCGAAGCAATGGGAAGACCGTCGGGATGATTATGCGCCAGTACAACCGAAGCGGCATTGTCTTTGAGTGCCATACTGCTGATCTTTTTGATCGAAAGCTCGGAAATTCCCGCAAATCCGTTGCCAATGACTTCTTTGTTGATAATTCGTCCCGCACTGCTCAGCGTGAGCGCGTAGACCTTTTCGGTGGATTCTCCGATAAAGAGCGTACAGAGATATTCCATTAAATCTGCTCGCGAGGCAAGCGGATGCGTGATAAAGTGTGCATCTTTGGAATATCGGGAAATTGCTTCCGAAATTCCGCGAAGAAAAAGCGCGGTATTTTCGCCGATACCGTCCACTTCTTGCAGTTGTGCTTGGTCTGCGTCAAATACGCGGCGAAAACAACCGAATTTGTTCATCAGAAGGTGTGCTTCTTCATTGGTATTTTTTCTTGGAATCGAGTAAAAAAGAAGAAATTCCAAAAGCTCGTGATCTTCCACGAGGGAAGGATCTCTTTTGATTTTTGCCTTCAGGCGGCCCCGATGTCCAAAATGTAAGTTTTGATTCATAAAATTATCTCCTTTTTTGCTTTGTTCTTTGAATATTGTACAATTTTTTACACAATTCGTCAAGCATTTCTAAAAAGATTTCCGATATTTGGCGCTCATAAAGAAAATCAGAAAGGAAAAACTACGAATAGGCGGCGAAAATCGTATCAAAGGAGGATTTGGCAATGATCATGGACAGAATCGCCTTAATTATTACGATCATCGGCGCGCTGAACTGGGGAAGCATCGGACTTTTCCGTTTTGATCTCGTTGCGTGGCTCTTCGGCGGTCAGACGGCTCTCGGTAGCCGCATCGTATATACCGTCGTGGCACTGGCAGGAATTTGGTGTATTTCACTGATTTTCCGTGCCCGCGAACGATTTGAAGCGCTGGACGAATAATCAAGTATAAAAAAAGGGTGTCTCAGATGTGAATTTGAGACACCCTATTTTTCGGTCTTGCCAAATGTGATAGCCCCGCTTTTTATTCGTTTTCCTTGACAACTGCAAGACACAGCTCTGCCAGAGCGCCTGCGTCGGGCTCGGACGGGCACTTGGTCATCAGTTCTGCCGCTGTCTGTACCTTCGGGAAGGCAATGACGTCGCGAATATCCTCAAGACCCAAGAGGAGTGTGACAAGTCGGTCGAAGCCAAAGGCAAGTCCGCCGTGGGGCGGTACACCGTAACGGAAGGCATCCAGCAGATAGCCGAACTTTTCCTGTGCTTCAGCCTCGGAAAGACCGAGCACTTCAAACATCTTCGACTGGATCGCTCCGTCGTGGATTCTTACCGAACCTCCGCCAAGCTCCGTGCCGTTGAGCACGATGTCGTATGCCTTGGCGCGGACACGACCGGGATCACTGTCGAGGTATTCGAGGTCTTCGTCCATCGGAGAGGTGAAGGGATGGTGCATCGCGTAGAAGCGTCCGTCCTCTTCGCTATACTCGAGCAGAGGAAATTCGGTGACCCAGAGGAACTTGAAATTCATCGGATCGAGAATTCCCAGACGCTTTGCACATTCGCAACGGAGTGCGCCCAGCGAATCGAATACGACTTTGTTTTTGTCGGCAACAATGAGAACGAGGTCACCTGCCTCGGCGCCCATTGCCGTCTTGATTGCTTCGTTTTCATCATCGGTCAGGAATTTTGCATACGAGGACGAGATCTCACCCGTTGCTGCCCACTTGAGCCAAGCAAGTCCCTTTGCTCGATAGAGCTTTACAAATTCTACGAGAGAGTCGATCTCCTTGCGCGAGAACTTTGCACCGCCCTTGACGTTGATACCGCGTACCGAGCCACCGTTTGCGATGGCGCCCGAGAAGACCTTGAACTCACAGTTCTTGAGAATCTCGGAGAGATTTGTCAGCTCAAAGCCGAAACGGATATCGGGCTTGTCCGAACCGAAGCGATCCATCGCTTCGGCGTAGGGCATACGGGGGAAGTCTTCGGTGATTTCAATGTTCATATATTCCTTCAGTACGCGCTTAAGGAATCCCTCATGCACCTTCATTACGTCGTCTGCCGTCACGAACGACATCTCGGTATCGATCTGCGTAAATTCGGGCTGACGGTCGGCGCGAAGGTCTTCGTCACGGTAGCAGCGGGCGAGCTGGAAGTAACGGTCAAATCCCGAAACCATCAAAAGCTGCTTATAGAGCTGAGGCGACTGAGGAAGAGCATAGAATTTTCCCTTGTGAACACGCGAAGGAACGAGATAGTCACGCGCACCTTCGGGCGTAGGTTTGCAGAGCGTAGGTGTTTCGATATCGATAAAGCCTTGCTCGGCGTAGTAGTCGCGTGCGATCTTGGAAAGACGCGAGCGTGCGATGATATTTCTCTGCATATCGGGACGGCGCAGATCGAGATAGCGGTGCTTCAGACGAAGCTCGGCATTCACGCGGCTGTCCTCGACGATCTCGAAGGGGGGTGTCTCGGCTGCCGAGAGGACGCTGAATTCGTCCACGGCAATTTCGATCTCACCCGTGGGAATATTTTTGTTGACGGCACCATCACCGCGGCGGCGAACGAGTCCCTTGGCACAGAGGACGTACTCGGCGCGGACACCGAATGCCTTCTTGAAGATTTCGCGGTCGGTCGCGTCGTCAAAGGCAAGCTGGACGATGCCCGTACGGTCGCGAAGGTCAATAAAGATCAGCGCGCCAAGATCTCGTTGCTTTTGAGCCCAACCCATTACGCAAACACGCTCGCCGACGTTGTCTGCCGAGAGAGTTGCGCAATAGTGGGTGCGTTTATCGGTTGCTTTTAATAATTCTGCCATATTTGATATCCTTTCTTGATAGTCTTTATGCAATGGGATTTCCCTTGGTGTCAAACAAGGGAAGCTTTTCAAGGTAAACCAGATCTTCGCGGTTTTGCGCATCACCCTCGGCAAAAATCGTCATTTTACCGCAGATGATACCGCCTGCTTTTTCGACGAGGTGCTCAATCGCGCGGAGCGATTCGCCCGTCGAGATGACGTCGTCCACGATGAGAATTTTTTTGCCGCGCATTTCTTCGGCGTCTGCCACGTCGAGATAGAGCTTCTGATCCTTTTCGGTAGTGATCGAACGAAGCTCGGCTTCAAAGACCCCCGTCATATAGAGCTTGGGTGCCTTACGCGCGAGAAAATATTTTTGATTGCCCGCCAGACGAGCCATTTCGTGTACCAGCGGAATGCCCTTTGCTTCGGCGGAAATCATATAATCGTACTCGGGCGCGCGAGCGAGAAGTGCCTCGGCACACGCTGTGGTCAGCTCGGGATCTCCGAAAATGACGAACGCGCCGATCATCAGCGAGTCGCTGATCGGACAAAGGGGAAGCGCACGGTCAAGACCTGCGATTTTCGTTTTGTAATATAACTGTTCCATCTCTGTTTCTCCGTTTCAAAAAACGATCTGTCAGCATAATGCCTCAATTTAATATTATACACGAAACTCGGAAAATGTCAATCGAAAAGCGGGATTTTCCCGAAAAAAGTTTCAAAAAACAAATAAAAAGCAGTTTCCTTATTCGGAAACTGCTTTTTATAGTTGCATTCCCAAAACTTACGCTCTGGTAATCTTACCCGAACGCAGGCAACGGGAGCA
>JAZOSZ010000236.1:0-5852 GCA_045657365.1 Eubacteriales bacterium | reverse complement strand
AGCTTGATTTGGCAATCAAATTAAAAGAAACAGGTACGACAGACGGAGCCTACGTTGTTGAACGTGGAAACGGTGAAAAAATTTCTAAAACAACGTATATGACGAAAGAGGAATGGTCGGCATTTGAATCCGATATGAAAGCAAATTCCTTGCAGCCAAACGCCCATACGGAGTACGGCAAGGGAGGCGGAGATGAACTCACCGAAAAAAACGGACGTCCGCCTAAGATGGCGTCATACGGTTCGTCGAGCCGTATGATTTATAACCTTTCCCGTAATAAAGCAGGCTTCCATTATGAGGATAAGCGATCAACCTCGGTTGGCGGAACCGCAAATCTTGACGGATTTTATGATGATAAGAAGGGGAATCGCTATATTTTCGTTGAGGCTAAATGCCGTGAACCCTATTCTAATAAAAGCAATTCGGTAAGTACCGCATACAAGGATCTGTATGATTTTAACAATACTAAAACATCGGGAAACACGAAAATCACTATGAGTCCAAGCAAATGCGGACGATATATGAATGTTGATTACGTTGTAGGAAAAGAGAAGCTTGAACACTTTGACATAAAGCAAATGATCTGTCATTTGCTCGGCATTGCGACGGCTTTGCTCAAGGGCAATCTTGAACGCAAGCAGATCGACTTCATTTACTTGCTTTATGATCCCACGGAGCTTGATATTGAGTCCGACGCAAAGGCAGAAATTGATGCAATATACGAAAAAACTTGTTATGAATGCAACCTCATTGATTTTGCGGAGCTTTTCCGTGTCATTCTTGAATTTTTAAGAGAAATCAAGTTTCAAGGTGCAATATCAGACGAAGAGTTGGACGATGTAATCTTAAAATTCACTTTTACACTTGCGTCACAGGATTTTTATCCGATTTTGATACAGTAATTTTCATCATAGATGTTTTAGTACGCCCCAAAAACGAAAACGGAGTCCAATTGGACTCCGTTTTTTCTATCAAAATTTTAATCAAAATATCCTTTATATTCGATTTTGTGAGGGCTATCGGGGAAAAGGTGGTGATGCAGGTCGATGAAGTAATCGTCGGTCATGCTTGCGATATAGTCCACGACCAGTTGATTCGGTTCGGTTTTTTCATAGGGCGTTTTTCTTTCGTAGTGCGCCTTGTTGACGTAGCTTACGTGATGCTTGAAGATGGGAGAATCGGTATTTTTCGACGTAAGATCCTCCAGAAGCTTTTCATACATTTCGCTCATCATTGGCTTGATGATAGCATCATATTTGGATTCTACGGCAGGGGCAAGATAAATCTTTTCGTAGTTTTCTTTTTTTGCCATTGTCAGAGCTTTAAAATGTGTTTCGTCGAGCTTGATATAACCGTGGTCGTAGCTGTTTTCGATAATGTTGACGATGAGGTTATTGATGATCTCGGCGTTATATTCTCCGATGTCCGAAGGAGAGAATGCGCTTGAGGAAATGATATTGGCTTTTTCCGCGTCTTGACGGTCTTTGCCGAGATAGGCAATGATATCCGAAATTCGCATCACGCAGCCTTCCAGGGTTGAGGGGACGAGTTTTTTGACATTTGCTTTGTCACGATAGCAACTTTCGATCAGTTTGTCAAATTCGTCAAAGGAAGCGAGTGCTTTGGGACGGTATTCGGAAAGTTCCAATTCGCCGTCGTGACTGGCAATTCCAGACAGTGTTTGCAAGCTGATATTCATAGGGAAGATCTCATCGAGTACGCGGACCGAATGAATGTTATGGCTGAAACGGCGACCTGTGTGTGCGTACAGAAGCTCATCGAGATATTTTTCTCCTGCGTGCCCGAATGGCGTGTGTCCGATATCGTGACCGAGTGCGATCGCTTCGATCAGATCGAGGTTGAGATTCAGTGTTTTTCCGATCGTTCTTGCGGTGCGTGAGACCAACTGTACGTGCAGGGCGCGGCGGGTGATGTCGTCGTGTTGATAGAAGGAAAAGACCTGCGTTTTGTCGGCATAGCGATTGTAGTAGGGGCAGTGCAGAATTTTGTCAATATCGCGGATAAACGCTGTACGCCAAACGCTTGCGTTGTCTTTATCAGCGCGGCGAATGACGTTCGCTTCGTCAAAGGCAAACGTGGGGCGCTTGTTATTTTGAATATCATTTTTAATTCTTTCTTCTATTTGAGAAGAGAGCTTTTCGTAGTGTAACATCTGTAGAATCTCCGAGGTTAATGATTGATATTTAAATTATAGCATAAAAATTAGGATATTGCAAGAATAGTTCTTCCTTTTCTATCATACCAAGAAGCAAAGATCTCTTTTGATGATTTTGTTTTACCAATATTGACACGCTATGAGGGGTATGGTATAATGAAATTAAGATGAAGAGAAGGGGAGCTTTCAGGGGGGCGGTGACACGCGTTTTTATCCCCAGGACAGGTAGAAGAGACTATGATAGATATTTCTTGGTGGTTAAAAGAGTTTTTGAATGTAATCAACGAAACCTTTTCTGACCGTGTTTTCTTTGTTGGGTTGCAGGGAAGTTATGGACGAGGAGAAGCAACCGAAAAAAGTGATATTGACGTGGTGGTAATTCTGGACGAGTTGTCGGCGACGGATATTCAAGTTTATGGAAATATGTTAGATACGTTGCCGCACAGAGACATTATTTGCGGATTCCTTTCCGGGAAGAGTGAACTTCTTTCGTGGGAGCCTTCCGACCTGTTTCAATTTTATTACGATACGACACCGATTCTGGGGACGCTTGACGAATTACTTCCTTTGATCGATGCTGACGCGGTTCGACGTGCGATGAAAATTGGTGTGTGTAATATCTATCACGGTTGTGTTCATAATATGGTACACGAAAAAAGTGCGGAGATTTTGAAAGAGCTTTATAAATCGGCGTCCTTCGTTTTACAAGCAATTTGTTTTTTAAGGACGGGGAGATATCTCCGTACGAAAAATGAGCTTTTCGAGGTACTTTCTGAGGAAGAAAAGATGATTTTGGAAGGCTATTGGCAACTGAAACACAGAGGTATCACCGATTTTACGGTGATGTCGGAAATGCTCTTTGTGTGGTCAAAAAGGAAGATAGAAGCAAAGGATTTATGATGGAATTCAATCAAAAATTACAAGAACTAAGAAAACAAAAGGGGCTGACGCAAGAGGAACTTGCGAAAGAACTTTACGTCTCCCGTACGGCAATTTCCAAATGGGAATCGGGGCGAGGCACTCCGAGCATCGCGTCGCTCAAGACGATCGCGGAGTTCTTTTCTCTGACGGTGGATGCGCTTCTTTCTCCCGATGAAATCTTATCGGTAGCAGAGGAAGAAGGAAAACGGAACGAGAGACGGACGCGGGATATTGTGTTCGGACTTTTAGATATTTCTGCGTTGTTATTTTTGTTTCTGCCATTGTTTGCACAAAGAAGCAACAGAGAAGTTTGGGAGGCTTCGTTGCTTTCTTTGGAGAGTGGCTATCTGAAAATTTTTTGTTTGGTTTTGATTTCAGGAATCGTTTTCTTTGGCGTTTTGACTCTTGTAATGCAAAACTGTCAGGGGATGATTTGGGGCAAAATCAAAACGAAAATTTCATTGGTACTCGGTGCGATTGCTTTGTTGTTATTCGTCATCAGCTTGCATCCCTATGCCGCGGTAGTAGCCTTCGTTTTTTTGGCAATCAAGAGCTTACTTCTGATCAAACGTTCCTGACACGAATCGTGTCAGCAGTGTGACTCATCGATTCTTGCTTTTTCATCTGATTTCTTTTATATTGGATTTGGCAAACGCCGAAATACAGAAAAAGGAAGAAGAAAAATGAAAAAGGGAAGTAAAACGAGATTTTTAGTTGCGGCAGTTTTTTTGGCAGCATTTTTTGCTTGGACGGTATTACTTTGTTTGGTGGACGTTCGAGCGATCGGACCGGACGGTTCGTCGGTAGGACTGGCAGGAATAAATGATTTGGTTCACAACCTAACGGGTGTGAATTGGTTTCTCTATTGCGTTACGGATTGGTTCGGTCTTATACCGATTGTTATTGCTTTCGGGTTCGGTATTCTTGGAATTCTTCAATGGATTCGCAGAAAAAGTTTGTTGCGTGTCGATCGCAGTATTCTTCTGCTTGGAGGCTTTTATCTTCTTGTGATGGCGGCGTATCTCTTTTTTGAAACGGTCGTTGTTAATTACCGTCCCGTCCTGATTGACGGAAGATTGGAAGCGTCCTATCCTTCGTCTACGACGATGCTTGTGATGTGTGTGATTCCTACGGCAACGATACAGTGGAAACATCGTATTCAGAATCAAAAGCTTCGTTACATCGTGTTGAGTGTGTGCGTTGTATTCCTTCTTTTTATGGTGATTGGAAGAATCCTTTCGGGAGTACATTGGATCACCGATATTCTCGGCGGAGCACTTTTAAGCACGGGACTGGTGACAGCGTATGCGGGCGCAGTGTGCAAAATAAGATAAATTTTTATGAAAGCAACCTTGTTTTCCTTAGAAAACAAGGTTGCTTTTTTTTAGAGAATGTGCTATAATAAATCAAAGAAGGCGGTGAAGAAATGGAGTTGCTCTATGAGATTTTGTTTGAGATCTATCTCGAATTGATGATGATGATAGTTCCCGAGGAAAAAACATCGTCGAAGCTTTTTCGGGTACTTGTGATTCTCGTTGCGATCGTTTCGATGCTCGGTATTCTGGCTCTCTTTATTTGGGGGTGGATCTTGCTTTTTGAGCGACACAATTTTTGGGGAATTCTTCCGTTTTCGTTGGCAATTATCTTATCACTGGCGCAAATTGTTCTTGGTTTTGTTTTGAGTGAAAAGAAAAAATAAATAAATCATCAGGAGAATGTAATGAAAAAAGGAAACGTTTGGGCGCTTTTGCCCATTGGAGTGTTTATTGTTCTATATCTCACCCTCGGAATTGTCTTTGAATACGTGATGAAGATTCCGATGGGATTTTACAGCGTTCCGATCGTTGTGATTTTTTTGGTAGCGATTCTCGTTGCCTGTTTGCAAAACCGATCACTGAAATTTGATCAGAAAATTGCTCTGATGGGGCAGGGTGTTGGTGATAAAAATATTATTACAATGCTTCTGATCTTTCTTTTGGCGGGGATTTTCGTTGGCGTTGTCGGTCGGAGCAGTGCCGAGAGCGTTGCCTATTTCGTTCTATCGATCGTTCCGCCGAAATTTGCTGTGCTGGTACTGTTTTTGGTGAGTTGTTTTATTTCTACGGCAATGGGAACCTCGGTCGGTACGATTACGCTGATTACGCCGATTGCCATTGCGATTGCATCGACGTCGGGATTCTCTCTGGCTCTTTGTGTCGGTACGGTCGTTGGCGGTGCGATGTTTGGTGACAACCTTTCGTTTGTGTCGGATACGACGATTGCGGCTTGTAATGGTCAAGGATGTGCGATGAAGGATAAGTTCCGCACAAACTTTGCAATTGTACTGCCTGCGGCAATCGCAACGATTGCTTTGATTCTGGCGCTTTCTCTGCGCGTGGAAATTCAGGCAATCGAAACGAAGGAATACGACCTGCTTCAGATTCTTCCGTATCTTCTTGTCCTTCTTGGCGGAATTTGCGGAATCAACGTTTTTCTGACGCTTTTGCTTGGAATTGTTACGGGAAGTGTGATTATGCTGACGGCAGGGGGAATGACTCTTCAGGGCTTGCTTTCCGGAATGGGAAGTGGCGCTGCCAATATGTTTGAAACTTCCATGGTGGCAATTCTCGTTGCCGCACTTTGTGCCTTGATTCGAGAAGCCGGTGGCTTTGATGCACTTCTCAACGGAATTCGCCGCGTATTTCGCGGAAAGAAGGGCGGACAGCTCGGTATTGGTTTGCTCGTCGGGTTTATGGACAAGTCGGAGGCCAAGCGG
>JAZOSZ010000235.1:0-2222 GCA_045657365.1 Eubacteriales bacterium | reverse complement strand
CATCCACCGTTATCGACCTTTGGTTCGGAGATATGACGGTAGATTCTTACGAGGATAACGTCCTCACCCTTGCCACCCCCTCGGAATTTAAATATAAAACGATCCGAGAAAAATTTATTGATACACTTCGTGACGGTTTTGCCGCACAGCTCGGCTTTGAGGTAGAGATCAACGTCATCTTTACGGGAACGCCGACCTCAAAAGAACAAATCGTCAACCAAATCAAAAACGAAGACGAACCGTCCTCTTCTCCGAAAAACGAAGAACGCCGTCCTTCCGGAATTCTCCCCCCCAACTACAAATTTGAATACACCTTTGAAAATTTTATCGTGGGAAATTCCAATAAATTTGCACACGCCGCTTGTCTTGCCGTAGCGACAAGACCTGCCTCGGACTACAATCCGCTCTTTATTTACGGTCCGAGCGGACTCGGTAAAACCCATCTTCTGAGCGCAATCGTGAATGAGATCAACCGCAAAAAATCCGATCTCCGCGTGCTGTACATCAAAGGTGACGATTTTACCAACCAGATGATTGAAAGTCTGGCAAAGCAGGAAATGCAAAAATTTCACGAAAGATACCGCAACTGTGATATTCTTCTGATCGACGATATTCAGTTTATTGCGGGAAAAAATGCAACGCAGGAAGAGTTTTTCCATACCTTCAATACACTGTATGAAGAACGCAAGCAGATCATTCTGACTTCGGACCGTCCCCCGAAGGACATTCCGACACTCGAAGAGGGGCTGAAAACCCGCTTTGAATGGGGACTTCTTGCCGATATTCAGCCACCCGATCTGGAGCTTCGCATTGCCATTATCAAAAAGAAAGCAGAGCAGGTTTCCATCGACATCCCCGACGAGGTTCTGACCTTCCTTGCAGAAAATCTCCGTTCCAATATCCGTCAGATTGAAGGAGCAATTAAAAAACTGAGTGCTTTGAGCTTTCTTTCGGGACAAAAAATTTCGATGGATCTTGCCAAGAGTTGTTTATCCGAGCTTCTCGGCGGTGCCGAGCCTGTCAACGTAACCATTGAAAAAATTTTCGGCGCGGTACAGGAAAAATTCAACGTTACAAAGCTTGAATTAATCGGAAAAAAGAGAACCAAGGAAATTGCAAGTGCCCGTCACGTTGCGGTATTTCTGATCCGTGAAATTACCGATATGTCCTTCCCGAGCATCGCAAAGATTTTCGACCGTGATTATGCAACGATTCACGCATCCTTTGAACAGGTGGACCGTCGTTACAATTCGGATTCTTTGTTTAAAATCGAAATTGACGAGCTCATCAAGGACGTTACGGGAGTTTAAACTTTTCCCAACTCTTTTTAGATCTTCTCTACGACCTTTCGGCTGTTTTTCCATACGAAAAATTTCTTCATTTTTTTCCATAGGTTGTCTTTGGAAAACGAAAGAAAGCATCGGAATTTCAAAGGATTCCTTCATGGAATTTTTTTCAGAACTCAGTGGAAAACTCAAAAAATCCGACTACGACATTCTTTGATTTTTCCATAGAAAAAACCGTGAAAAATTTTCCATACCCTGGCGCCGAAAAATGAAAATAAGAAAAAAATTGAAAAAAATTCAAAAAACAAAAAACTTCCGTTTTCCCACATTTTTTTCAATTGATTTTCCTTTCGTATTTTTCAATATCACAAGAAAAACAATCCATAAAAAACCTTGTATTTTCAAGGAAAAAACAACTTTTCAACATTTTCAACACCCCTTAATATTGCTACTGCTACTATTTATTTTATTTTTTATTTATTTTATTTTTATTTTAAAGGGCAGAGACAGACTCCCTGCCGAAAAGGAGAATTCTTATGAAAATTATTTTCAACCGTTCTGAAATCAGCGCTGCCGTTGCTCCTCTGATGTGTGCCGTTTCCGGTAAATCCACCCTCAGTACCATTGAAGGAATTTTGATTGAAGCCAAAGCCCCCGATACTTGTGTGATGACGACCTTTGATTTGGATAAGGGCGTTCGTATTACGGTCGAGGCAAAGGTTATCGAAGAAGGATCCTATATTATTAATGCACAAAAGTTCAACCAGACGCTTCGCGTAATGGAAGGCGAGGAAGTTACGCTGACCGTGGATGAGAAGCTCGTTGCTTGTATTTTCAGCGGACGTTCGTCGCATAAGATGAGTGCGCTTGTCGGTTCGGACTTTCCGAACATTCCCGACCTTGTCTCCGACAGAAGTTTTATCGTCGGTCAGGCAG
>JAZOSZ010000234.1:0-2149 GCA_045657365.1 Eubacteriales bacterium | reverse complement strand
GTTCCGAGAATATCGTCCGCCTCATAACCTTCACAAGTAACGACCGTCATTCCAAGTGCCGCCATACACTCCTTGGCATACGGAAGCTGAACGGCAAGCTCCTCGGGCATTCCCTTTCGGTTTGCCTTATATCCGTCGTACATTTGATGTCGGAAGGTCGGTGCCTTGAGGTCAAACGCCACCGCGCAATAATCGGGCGAAAGTGATTCGATGTGGCGGGAAATCATCGTGACCATACCGTAAACGGCATTCGTATAAAGTCCGTCTTTATTGGTCAAAAGACGAATTCCGTAAAAAGCACGGTTCAGAATGCTGTTTCCGTCAACGACTAACATTTTTTTCATAAAAGTCCTCCGATCAGACTTGTTTTTTTACTTCTTAACTTAATTTATAGTATAACATTTTTTCACTCGTTTTGTCAAGACAAACCCAAAGAAAACAAAAAGAAAAAGGCGTTGAAAGTTCAACGCCTTATCCTTGAATTTTGAGAAATTCCGAAATTTATTCGTCGGAATCGTTTTGCACCTCAAAATCGTCCTTGGTAGCTCCGCAAAGCGGACAAGTCCAATTCTCGGGAATATCCTCAAAATCGGTTCCCGCTTCAATTCCGTTTTCCGGATCTCCCAGCTCGGAATCATATACATATCCACAAAGTTCACATACGTATTTCATACTGTCCTCCGAAATTTTGTGTAGAGTTTAAATTGAGCATTTATATCATAATACCTCTTTCTTTTCTTGTCAAGAATTTTTTAAGCAGATTTCAATGCAACTCTGAATTTTCAGCAAAATAACTAAAAACGATTTTTTCACTCCCGTCATTTTTATGCGCTATTACACGCAATTCTGTGAATTTTAACAAACACCGTCTATTCTTTTTGAATTTCACATATAGATTTACAAAAACGAGATGAAAGGATTTTTATGAGCCGACTCAAAAAATTTGTAATCAGCGGTCTGATCGTTACGGTCGTTTCGCTTCTCGTCCGTGCGGTTTCGGTCAGCTTTAACGTCTATCTTTCTAACAAAATCGGCGCGGTGGCAATGGGAATTTTCACCCTGATTTCTACCGTTTACGGCTTTGCCGTCACACTCGCGACCTCGGGCATCGGACTTGCCACTACAAAACTGGTTGCCGAAGCTACAAACGAGCAAGGACGAAAAACGGCCGCCGTGCGTTGCACCGTAAGAAAATGTATCTCTTATGCACTCTGCTTCAGCACCGTCACAACACTGATCCTTTATGGCTTTGCGCCAATGATCGGGGAACGCATCTTGCACGATCTTCGCACGGTCGCTCCGTTGCGTGCGATGGCGCTGACGCTGATTCCACTGGCTCTTTCCTCGGTTCTCAGCGGATATTTCATTGCCGTTCGACGCGTTTATAAAAACGCCGCCGTCGTCATCGTCGCGCAAGGTATTCGGATTTTCGGCTGTATCTTTTTGTTTGCGCTCTGGGGCGCGGAAGATGTCGAAAGCGCCTGCCTTGCAATTGCTCTCGGAGCGGTAGCTTCCGAAGCGCTTTCGCTTTTGATACAAGGATTATTTTATCTGACAGAAAAAAAGGAAGAGCCTCAAAAAAAGCTTCTTTCCTGCGAAGGTCGTGCCGTACGAAAAAAGATTCTTTCCACGGCGCTTCCCGTGGCACTAAGTGCCTACGTTCGTTCGGCGCTTGTAACGATCGAACATCTTCTGATCCCTTGGGGATTGGAGCGAAGCGGAGCCTCGCGTGAACGCTCCCTTGCCGCCTATGGAATCGTTCACAGTATGGTTTTCCCGCTCGTTCTCTTTCCGTCGGCAATTTCGGGTTCCTTTGCGGGACTTCTCGTCCCTGAAATTGCGCAAGCGAAGATCCTCGGCGACGAGGCAAGAATCGAACGCATCATCGGACGCGTTTTTTCCTCAGTCCTGATGTTTGCCATTGGAACGGCGGGGATTCTGATTGCATTTTCGAGCGAGCTTTCCGAGGTCATTTATCCCGACGTAGGTGCCGAAAAATTCATTTTTATGATTGCTCCGCTCGTCCCTGTAATGTATCTTGATACTTCGGTAGATTCCATTTTAAAAGGGCTTGGCGAGCAGGTCTACTGTATGGGCGTCAACATTGCAGACGCGATGCTTTCGGTCATTCTCGTATGGATACTACTCC
>JAZOSZ010000233.1:0-2117 GCA_045657365.1 Eubacteriales bacterium | reverse complement strand
TTCCCGCAACCGTAGGTTCTTCAAAAAGGAACATTGCCCAAAGTCCCAACATAGCACATACAAAAAACTGTCCCCAAGCAAAATGTAAGGAACGAAGCGTCTTTCCCAAGCGATCCACCAAAATCATATGTGCCGTCCAGAAGAAAGAGCCTACCAGCAAGAGAAGTTCCCCGATACCGAACTGAAAGCCTTCGCCGATTTTATAACATAGCAAAAACAAACCGATCACTGCCAAAACGGCGCCGATCCATATTTGTGCTCCCGTCTTGTGACGGAACAAAAGAAAACAAGCAATCGGAATCAGTACGATATAAAGTCCGGTAATAAATCCCGCAACGCCCGCACTTCTGGTGTAAACAATGCCAATTTGTTGTAAGGTTGACGCAGAAAAAAGAACAGCACCTGCTAAGATGGAAGCGATCACCGTCTTTTTTCGTTCTTCGCGGGTACGGCGCCCCTTTTCAAAGATCAAAACAACGGGCAAGAGCGAAATCACTCCCACCGAAAATCGAACTCCATTCAGTGTCAACGGTCCGACGTAGTTGACACCGTCTACCTGTGCTACGAACGCGAAGCCCCAGATCATTGCTGTCAAAAGCAATACGCCGTTCGTCAAAATACTCGTCTTTTTCATTCTTCCTCTTTAGAAAACTCCACCATAGAACAGAAAGTATCTGTCTCAAATTGATAAAGATCCTCTTTACTGCTTCGACCGAAGAAATGAGATCGCATCAAGCAAATCACCGTATCTTCGGGTAAAACCTTTAAAAGATCGTATGTTTGATAGAGTTCGGTGTCCCCTAAACGAACGCCAAAATCATCAATCGCGCCTTGCGGCGTTTCCGAACAAACCTCGGAAAGCGGACGTACTGCGCCACTTTCCAGCATTTTTTCATACAGCCAAGGCGCCAAGAAGCAAACGGAGCTCTCTCCTGTTTGCATATAGTTGTAATACGCCTGATATTCACTCGTAATTCGGTTTCGATCCACCGTAATAGGCTTTCCGTTCGCATCTTTTTTCGATTCAATTTCCCGAATTTCATCTTCCGAATAAATCTGGTATGTATTCCAATGTGCCACAATCTCGCCGTTACCGTCCAGATCACTCGGCAAAAGAAGTGCCGTCAAGTCTCCCAACTGCTCTTGTTCCGAAATCGAAAGCGAGTTCGGTCCTGCATAAACGATCATAATATCCTTGTTTTCCTTCGTGCAAGATTGAACAATACAAATGATAAGAATAACAAGCGCCACCGCAATACCGATCGTCGGCCATTTATAATGATACCAGAAATTATCAAACCACTTGACGAACCTTCCTTCTACGACAATTTCGCACTCCGTTCTCTTTTCTTCATTCATTCAATTGGAACTCTCCTTTATTGAAATAGGGGGATTGTCGCAAAGATTTGCGACAATCCCAAAATACTGTTCTGTTCGGTCTTATGCCTTATAAACGTCCAATACTTTCAGATTGACGCTTCCCGAAGGAACTTCAAGAGAAACGGTATCTCCCTTCTTGGCACCAATCAGGGCTCTGCCAACGGGCGACATATCCGAAATTTTGTTATCGAAAGGATCTGCCTCGTTCGAGCCAACGATCTTATACTCTACCTGCGTTCCGTTGCGCTCAACCTTGACGCAAGAGCCAAGTCCGACGGTTTCGGAGTCCATCTGAGAATCGTCGATGACGACGGCGTGCTGAATCAGATCGTCAAGTTCCTTGATTCTTGCCTCGTTCTTTGCCTGCTCATTTCTTGCTTCATCGTACTCTGCGTTCTCGGAAAGGTCGCCGAAGGATCTTGCTTCAGCAATCGCAACCTTAATGCGTTCTCTTTCTTCTTTTGTTCTAAACTCATATTCCGCCTTCAGCTTTTCAAAGCCTTCCTGCGTATACTTCATCGTAGCCATAATGTTTTCCCCCTATATTAAAATTAAAATTTTACTTATTTTCCAAGAGTCCGAGGGCATATTTCATCTGTTGATCCTCGGATTCTTCACGAACGTAAATACTTTCGTCGCC
Source organism: Eubacteriales bacterium (assembly GCA_045657365.1). Classification (GTDB taxonomy): domain Bacteria; phylum Bacillota; class Clostridia; order Oscillospirales; family CAG-272; genus HGM12713. The sequence continues at coordinate 97 of JAZOSZ010000233.1, read as the reverse complement.
AAGAAGCTCGACTGAATCATCGGGTTGAATTCCAATGCCGTCGTATCCTTGGGTATCTTTTCCCGAAAAATACATTGCCGTCGTCAGCTTCAATGCC
>JAZOSZ010000232.1:0-4634 GCA_045657365.1 Eubacteriales bacterium | reverse complement strand
GATCTACACAGAGATATCTGATAAATAATAAAGGAGTATGTTAATAATGAAGAATATTATTGAAAAGCAGGGCTTTATCTGCGATATGGACGGTGTTATCTATCACGGCAATAAAATTCTCGACGGCGTTGCCGAGTTTGTGAATTGGATGCTGGAAAATAACAAAAAGTTCGTATTCTTAACCAACAGCCCCGAAAAAACGCCCCACGAGCTTTCGATGAAGCTCGACCGTATGGGACTTTCGGTCACGCCCGACCATTTCTACACGAGCGCGATGGCAACCGCCGAATTTCTTCACACGCAAGCACCCGGCTGTACCGCTTACGTCATTGGTGAGGCGGCGCTTTCCAAGTCGCTTTACGATCACAAGATCTATATGAACGATGTCAACCCCGACTATGTGGTCGTGGGAGAAACGAGAACCTACAGCTTTGAAAAGCTCGAAAAGGCGATCGCTCTTGTCAACAAGGGTGCCAAGCTGATCGGTACAAATCCCGACACCACGGGTCCCACCGAGCACGGCGTGATGCCCGCCACGGGCTCTCTCGTCGCGCCGATCGAGATCGCTACGGGCAAAAAAGCCTACTTTGTAGGCAAGCCCAACCCGCTGATGCTTCGTCACGGTCTGCGCATTCTCGGCTGTCACAGTGAGGATATCGCATTTATCGGCGACCGTATGGACACCGATATTATCGCGGGCATCGAGTCGAACGTCGACACGGTACTCGTGCTCAGCGGCGTTACCGCACGCGAGGATATTGACAAATTCCCGTACCGTCCGAAATATATTCTGAACGGCGTAGGAGATCTGGTTCGAGGAAAATAATGCAGCAAAAATATACCCGACTCAAGCTGGCTTGCTATACCTCCAACATTGCGATGTCCGTGGTAAGCAACATCTCGCCTCTTCTCTTTTTGACCTTTCGCTCGCTCTACGGAATTTCCTATTCCTTACTCGGACTTCTGGTGCTTGTCAACTTTGTCACTCAATTGAGCGTCGATCTGATCTTTTCATTTTTCTCGCACAAATTCAATATCGAAAAATCGGTCAAAGCCATTCCGATTCTGACGGCAAGCGGACTGTTGCTGTACGCCGCAGCTCCGCTTCTCTTTCCGAATGCGGTCTATCTCGGACTCGTCCTCGGTACGGTCGTATTTGCGGCATCGGGCGGCTTTGTCGAGGTACTTCTGAGTCCCGTCATTGCGGCAATTCCCGCGGAGAATCCCGACAGAGAAATGAGCAAGCTCCATTCGGTTTACGCGTGGGGTGTGGTCGGTGTCGTCCTCTTTTCAAGTCTGTTTTTACTGCTGTTCGGGGCACACCGTTGGCAGTGGCTGATCCTTTTGCTTGTACTCATTCCCGTTCTTTCGGCGATCCTCTTTTTCGGAACGAAATTTCCGCCGATGGCGGAAGGAGAAAGTGCTACGGGAACGAAAGGACTCTTTGGTAAAAAGATGCTCTGGGTCTGCTTTCTCGCGCTCTTTCTTAGCGGTGCCGCGGAATGTACGATGAGTCAGTGGAGTTCCGGATATCTGGAGCAAGCGCTGGGAATTCCGAAAATCTGGGGCGACGTCTTTGGTGTTGCGCTCTTTGCTATGATGCTCGGTCTTGGTCGAACCCTTTATGCGAAATACGGAAAACATATCGAACGAATTCTTCTGCTCGGTGCGATTGGTGCGGTCTGCTGTTATTTCATTTCGGCGGTTGTCCCCGTGCCGATCATTGGACTGATTGCCTGTGCGATGACAGGATTTTGTGTGTCGATGCTTTGGCCCGGTGGGCTGATCGTCGTTGCCGACCGTATTCCGACGGGCGGTGTCGTGATGTACGCAATGATGGCGGCGGGCGGTGACCTCGGCGCGTCGGTTGGTCCTCAGCTGGTAGGAATCATTACCGACAAAGTGATGGTATCGCCAAGCGCCACAGAGTTTGCGATGCGACTTGGCATCACTGCCGAACAGCTCGGTATGAAATGCGGAATGCTCGTGGGAATGATCTTCCCGCTTCTCGCCGTTCCCGTATTTTTCTTCCTTTTGAAATCAAGAAAGAATACCGAAAAATAAGAAAAAGCCTCTCCCTATGGGAGAGGTGGCACGCAAAGCGTGACGGAGAGGGTTACAAAGATATTCCCTCTCCGTCGCGACAGCTCTCCCATAGGGAGAGCCTATTTTTTTACTTACCCAAATGTTATACGGAAAATGTGTCCGCAAAGGTCGTGGCAAGCACGTCACAGCGTTCGTTATAGACGTGACCCTCATGTCCGTGTACCCAAACGAAGCGCACGGTATGCTTGGCAAGAAGGGTGTCGAGGCGCTCCCAAAGCTCAATATTGAGTACGGGCTTTTTATCCGCCTTTTTCCAGCCGTTTCTTTTCCAATTTTCGAGCCACCCCTTGTTGATCGCGTCGGTCAGATATTTGGAGTCCGAAGTCAGCGTTACGTCGCAGGACTCTTTGAGAAGCTCCAACGCCGAAATTGCGCCCATCAGCTCCATTCGGTTATTGGTCGTCATCGGCTCTCCGCCCGAAATCTCTTTTTCCTTCGTTCCATACACGAGGATCGCGCCCCAGCCTCCTCGTCCCGGATTGCCCCGACAGGCTCCGTCGGTATAAATATCTACGTGCTTCATTGAATTCTCCCAAGATTATTTTTCCCCTTTATTGTATCATATTCTCTCTCTCAAATCAAGTCCCGCGCGCAAAAAAAGAAAATTCCCGCAAAGCCTTGATTTTATTGATTCTTTGTTGTATAATAAAAGTGTTATTTTTTATATGGGAGAAATTTTTAAATGAACGACCGCGACGCGCATTTATATGAAAGACAAACGGGCTCTGAGCTCATCTTTGACGGCAAAATTCTGCACGTTTTCCGCGACACCGTAGCGCTTCCGAACGGAAAAGAATCGATGCGCGAATATATCAAGCACGTGGGCGCAGTCTGCGTCATTCCGATTACCGATGAAGGCGAAGTGATTTGCGTCAGACAGTATCGCTATGCCGTCGGTCAGGTACTCCTTGAAATCCCCGCAGGAAAGCTTGATTCTGCGGACGAAGACCCCGATGCAGCCGTGCTCCGTGAGCTTCGTGAGGAAACGGGTGCCCTTTGCGGCAAACTGACGCCACTCGGACTCTATCTCGGCTCCCCCGCTTTGATCGGTGAGCGAATTCAGATGTATCTTGCCGAGGACTTAACCTTCGGTGACGTTGATCCCGACGAAGACGAATTTTTGGAACTTTGCCGAATTCCGCTCTCGAAAATGGTAACAATGGTACTGAACGGAGAAATTCCCGACGGAAAAACGCAAGCTGCCGTGCTTCGTGTTGCCGCGATGCGAGGCGCGTTATGAGCCTGATTCCGGGCATTTTCTTACTTCTTCTGCTGACCGTTTTGCTCGTGCTTTGGTTTTTTATAATGCCGCGTTTTTCGGGTGGAGCCGACGTATCTCTCTTGAAAACCAACTACGCCCACCGCGGCGTATGGGACGCACGGCTTTCGCAAAACACAACCGATGCGATTCTCCTTGCCTCACGCATTGGCTACGGTGTCAAAATCGAGGTGACCGTCAACCGCGATCAGGTCTTGACGGTAGTGGGAAAGACCCCCGTTCCTCTCTCGCTCGTTCTTTCCGAGCTTCACGGAGCGGCTCCTCTCTTTCTTGAGATCGGGGGAAAAGCGCAAAATCCCCGTTTTTGTCTTCGCCTTGCCAAAATGCTCGACGCCTACGAGGGTTCCTTTGCGATCCTATCGCTCGATCCGAGAAAGCTTGCGTGGTTCAAAACCTACCGCCCGAATTTTGCACGCGGTCAGGTCGTGTCGCAACGCGCCGACAAGCCTACGGCATGTCTTCTTTATAATTATCTTGCGCGTCCCGATTTTCTCGTGGTAGAGAACACGGTACGCAAACTCCCTGCCGTGCTTCTTCTGACAAAGCTCTTCCGTCTTCCCTGCTTTGTGTTCGGTGTCGATTCTCTCAAAGAATATCGCGCCTGCCGCCGTCGGGGGGAGTTCGTGATTTTTGATCAGATCCGTCCCAAGGATCGTCCAAAGAAAGGAAACAAGAATGAGCAATTTCACTTATGAATACGAAAACACCTCGCGTACGCTCGAAACCTTTGAATGGGATTCGACCTGGCACGAGCATACCGAAGATCTGACCACGCCGCGTATTCTCTATCTGGGAGATTCGATCTCCCACGCGACACGCAAGGCGCTCAATGAGCTGGCAGACGGAACGCTTCTCTTTGACGGCATTGCAACCTCAAAAGCAATCGATCACCCCTGCTACGACGATACGGTTCTGCTCTTCACAAAACAACAGACGCACCGCGAGCAGATCCTTCTCAACAGCGGTCTGCACGGCTTTCATCTTTCTGTCGAAGCGTATGCCGAACACTACGAGCGCAAAATTCAATTCTTGCGCGCAAGTTTCCCTGACGTCAAGCTGTCGCTTCTTCTGACGACACACGTTGCCGACCCCGAACGCGATCTTTGCGTCAAGGCAAGAAACGCTGAGGTGCTTCGTCTGGCAGAGAAATATTCCCTGCCCGCGATCGACTTGTATTCGATATCGATCGCACACGCCGAGCTTCTCTCCGAGGACGGCGTCCACTGGCGTCCTGAGGAAGTCGGATCGT